>NZ_CCBH010000199.1:0-4109 GCF_001368935.1 Novosphingobium sp. KN65.2 | reverse complement strand
GGCCCAGTCGGCCCGAAGCTGCGATTTTGGCCAGGTTGAAGAACGAACACTGAACGCTTGATTGATTCTACCAGGACCGTTGCTGACCACCGACCTCGTAGATATCGGCTTCCATGGAGCAATTGTAGCTCTCTGCGATGTTGAACATCTCGGAGAGGAGGCTTTGGATTTCCTCATCAAGGGAAATGCCATCCGGATCGGGGTCATAGGCGACGGTCAGTTTGTAATCACAATTGCCGTTTTTTACCATGGCGTAGTCGCGTTCCAGCATCGCCTCAATCCGCTCCCGAGCGGGTTTTCTACCTCTTCCACGCTTGTTGAAGTTCTCGATAATCAGATGCAGGGCGATGCTGGCAGTGGGCGGCTTTTCCGGCAGTTTGGTCTGTGACGGAATAATGTCGAGCGCCCGATAGACGGTCATTCGTGAGACCTTCAGGTCGCGGGCAACGCGGGCCTTGCTGGCGCCGGCGGCAAGGCGACGGCGGATTTCATCGTCATCGACGTTCTTCTTCCGGCCTTTGTAAACGCCTTCGGCGCGCGCCGCTTCGATCCCGGCGCGCTGACGATCCTTGATGAACTTCAGCTCCATATCGGCGACCATGCCGAGTATGGTGATGACCATTCGCCCCATGTCGCCCGCCGTCGTCACCTCTGGCTCAAGGATGCGCAGCGAAGCTCCCTTTTCATCAAGCTCATGCACCAGGTTCAGGACATCGCGCGTGGAGCGGCCGAGCCGGTCGAGCCGCAGCACGACCAGCTCGTCGCCGGTGTGCATAAACTGCATGATCGTTTCCAGTTCCGTGCGCCCGCTCCGCGAGGCCCCCGATCCGGTCTCGGAACGGATAATTTCGCAACCTGCATTCTTGAGGCGGCCAATCTGGATATCCAGATCCTGGTCCGTGGTGCTGACGCGGGCATATCCGATACGAGCCAAGTGCAAAATCCGTCACATTAGGGTGGCTCTTGCAGTGTATCGTCACATTGAGCGCAAACCCACCCTTTTGTGACAGACGAATGGTGTCACTCGGCCCTATCACTCTGGGGTGTACCCAAATGTTATAGGCCGATCAGCCGCCTCACGCTGCAAGCCGTCCAAAATCAATCCGGTCGTTCAGGTCGAGGTCGAAGCGGCCATAAGGGTTCACATGACTGTAGATCAACGGCGTGAGACCACGATAATCTTCCGGCGTCATCCGCCCCGCCCACTTCGGCTCAACCAGTACGGTCTGAAGCATGCGGGTGTTCACATACACCAGCGACGCTTGCAGGAGGTGTAGCGCCAGAACGGAGATTTCCTGCTCATGGATGCGGTTGGTGGCGATCTCGCCGCCCTTGCCGAAGAACACGAAACCATTAGCGCCGTTCCAGTTCTCAACCACATTCAGCCCTTCGTGGATCTCGCGGCGGAATGCCTCCTGACGCAAATACCGGCATAGGAAGATTGTTTTGACCGCGCGGCCGAGTTCACTCAGCGCCTTGTAGGTCGGGTGCATCACTTCGGCTCTGGCAAACCGGAGCAGGATCGCTTCCGGATCGGCGGTGCGCGATTGCATGGCAGCGGCATATTTGACCATTTCGTCATATTGTTGCTCGATCTCGTCCCAGTCGATCGGGCTGGAGAGGATCGGCAGTAAATTGGAAAGCCGCGTGCGCATGCCGGCTTGGGGAAGGGCCAGTTTCTGGCGTGCCACTGCTTTCAGCCGCGGGGCAAGCTCAAATCCAAGGAATCGGCAGAACGCAAAGCCGACTGCGCTCTGGCCGTGGCTATCGACGTACTGGCGCTGGATTTCCATGTCGGTGCAATGGCGTAGCACGCCTTCGATCATGGAGGCGACCTCCGAGGAAGAGCACCGCTTGAGCTGGGAATAAACGCAGGTCGCGCGCTTCTCCACATGCCAGTAGATCATGACGCCACGGCCGCCATAGCGGGCGTGCCATTCCGTCATCAGGTTGCGGTCCCACGCGCCGAACTTCGTTGAATCGGACGCGCATGCCGTGCCCGCATCTCCCCATACTGCGGCATTGCGGATTGCCAGTGTCGCGTTTGCTACCCGCGCGCACGCCTCCCTCAGCGCTGGCGCGTGGATGAAACGGCGATGGACATGCAGCAATTCCTCGTAACTGACATCGGGTGTTGCGCCAGCGACCCGCTTGAGCCCGGCGTTCGTGCCCAAGCCATAGAGACACAGCAAAAGACGCTGAGCCAAGGCTGCTTTCGACAGGGTAACCCGCGAGGCCGACGTTTCGAAAGCATCCATCAATCCCGTGTCCAGAGCAGCCTCTTTCAACACGTCCAGCAGTCCGGTCATCGGCCAGCGCTGACCGATCTCGCTTTTGATCGAAGCGAGACCCTTCGGTTCGGGCAAGGGCTTGAACGGTGTAATCGATATCCGGTTGTCGCCGCGCCACAGGAGCCGGACCTTGTCGTTTTGTGGAATATTGGCATTGAGGAGCAACAGTTCCCGTTCAAGCTCCTCCCGGATCGAGGCGCAAAACGCCTGCGCATCTGGCGTCAGGCTGAGGCCGGAATAGTACGCCTCTCGCCTGATCTCGAAGTCCTTGGGAAGATCGTCATCGGGATTGCGATAGCGATCCGCCCCGACCACCCAGATTTCTTTGGAGCGGATGCGGTCGCGCAGTTGCGTCAGGACGCAAAGCTCATAGCTGATCCGGTTTACCCGCCCATCGTCATCAATGACGGAACTGCGCCATCGCGCTGGAATCACCTCATCGATCGGAACATCCTGCAATGGCACGAAGCGGCATCCGCCATCCACCTTGCTCCTGATCCAGTCGAGGGCCGCCAGGACCGGCCGCCACACCGCGTTGTTCGACCGGAACTCAAGTACGGAAAGCAGGCTTGGCAGCATGCGCCGGTAATGATTGGCCCAGGAACCACGCATCACCTTGTAGATGCGCCGGTCCAGAGCGCCCTTCGCATGGCTCTCCTTGACGATCGCCGCCAGCTTGGCCTTACCGGCGATCGGGAAAATGACATCGCAGATGTGCCCCGATGGTTCATTGATCGAGGCGCTGGCGATCTCGACCAGCAGGCGCTCCTTTCCATAGACCCGCTCGATGTCTTTCGCGATATCGCCCACCACCTTGCGTTTCGAGCGCGTTCCGATCTTGTGAACGGTTTCGATCAGCAGGTCGATCATCGCGTCAGTGAGTTGCGCCTCCCGCGACATTAGATAAATCGCATAAAGGCCGAGCTGTCGCGCCGGCGCATGCCGGCGCAT
Organism: Novosphingobium sp. KN65.2; assembly: GCF_001368935.1. Classification (NCBI taxonomy): domain Bacteria; kingdom Pseudomonadati; phylum Pseudomonadota; class Alphaproteobacteria; order Sphingomonadales; family Sphingomonadaceae; genus Novosphingobium; species Novosphingobium sp. KN65.2. The sequence continues at coordinate 867 of NZ_CCBH010000199.1, read as the reverse complement.
CTCCGAGGCCTTTTCACCGGCAACGCGGCGAACAATCTGATCGACCCATGGCTTGCCCGTAGCCGTCAGGAGATCATGGGGAAGATCAAGTCTCTGGATAAAGGCGAGTTTCTCGGTCACGTCGAGAATGTTGTCGAGCGTTGCCTGTCCGGCGTCACCCTTCATCCTGTTGAATCCGGTCGAGCTGTCCGGATCGGCAAGCGAGGCTTCCAATAACGCCACCGCATCTGACGAAAGCCGATCACTGGCTCCGATCAGCCAGGTGTCCAGATAATCTTGCCGTTGTGAGCGAACGACACGTTCAAGCTCCTTGCGCGACGGCCCATAAATACGCCGGTCCCGGCACCACAGGAAAACATGCTCAAGCATGGCATTGATCGACTGGCCGCCCGGGCACAGCTCGCCAGCAATCCATTCCGTCAATTGCGCGCGATCCACCCGCTTCATGCGGTGATATCCAAGATGGATCAGGATCTCCGCACAATGCCGTCGTGCTGTCCGACTGGAAAAGTCATAACCGGCTATCTCGCCAGCCTCGACACCGAGTTGCTCGGCCAGATACGAGAGGCCATCGGTAGGGATTGAGCCGGGATCGATCGCGAAAAACCCCAGGGAAGCGAAGAATTTCAGCTGCGCGGCGAGGCCAAGGCGCGTCAGGGCCGGCTTCGAATTTACAAAATCAATATCGGCAAAGCTCAGGCTCCATCGTCCGATCAAATCCCCGCCCGGAATACTCCGATCCATCAACCCACTCCCTATGATGGAGCGAACTGTCCTCTTCTATGATTTCCATCGTCAATACCGAATGCCACGTTCCCAAAACGTTCTCCGACTTGGCCAAAATCGCAGCTTGGGGCCGACTGGGCC
>NZ_CCBH010000198.1:0-9991 GCF_001368935.1 Novosphingobium sp. KN65.2 | reverse complement strand
AATCTTTGCAACAGAGCCTTGATCGAAGGCGCGGGCGATGGATGCCTGGTCATCGCCGATAGCTGGCCCGGCCAGATGCGCACCGTGTGGGGCGATCATGACCGGTTCTTCCAGACCTATTTCACGACCTTTCCCGGTTACTACTTCACCGGCGACGGATGCCGCCGCGACGAAGACGGGTATTACTGGATCACCGGCCGTATTGACGATGTGATCAACGTTTCCGGGCACCGCATGGGCACTGCCGAGATCGAAAGCGCGCTCGTTGCGCATCCTACCGTGGCCGAGGCGGCGGTGGTCGGCATGCCGCACGACATCAAGGGGCAGGGGATCTACGCTTTTGTCACGACGAATGCCGAGGTCGAGCCAGACGAAGCGCTGCGCAAGGAACTGGTGCAGTGGGTGCGCCGCGAGATCGGCCCTATCGCAACGCCTGACGTGATCCAGTTCGCGCCCGGCCTGCCCAAGACGCGCTCCGGCAAGATCATGCGGCGTATCCTGCGCAAGATTGGCGAGAACGACGTCGGCAATCTTGGCGATACATCGACGCTGGCCGATCCGGGCGTGGTCGATAACCTTCTGGCCAACCGGCCTCAACGGGAAGCGGCGCAATAGACACGATCCTGATCGCGGATGATCACCCGCTGTTCCGGCAGGCCTTGATCCTGGCGGTGGCAAGGGTCGCTCCGCGAGCACGGATACTTGAAGCCGGTACGCTCGCTGCCGCGGCGCGCGCCGCCGGCGAGGCGCAGGGCCTTCGTTTGATCCTGCTCGATCTCAAGATGCCCGGCGCGGTCGGCTATTCGGGCATCGCATTGCTTCATGCGGAAAAGCCCGAAGTGCCGATCCTCGTGGTTTCGAGCGCCGAAGGTGCCAAGGCGGCGGAGGAAACGCGTGCGCTGGGGGCGGTTGGCTTCCTGCCCAAGGACAGCGACCTGGCCACGATCGAAGCCGCAATCGCTCGCGCGCTCACTGGAAAGCCGTTGTCCGCGCCGCTGACGCCCGAGGACCCCATTCAGCGTGAAGTTGCTTCGCTCACCCCTACGCAGTTGAAAGTCCTGCTGGCGGTGCTGGAAGGCAAGCTCAACAAGCAGATTGCCCATGACCTTGCGATCAGCGAGGCAACGGTAAAGACGCACATGACCGCAATCATGCGCAAGCTGGATGTGCAGAACCGCACGCAGGCGGCGCTGGTTGCGCGTTCTTTGGGGCTTGACCTGAAGCACTGAGGGCGTCCCTCGACTTCGCTCGGGACGAACGGAGGTTAGGGAAGGGGCGCTGCCCATCCAGCCCAATTATCCCCGTTCGTGTCGAGCGAAGTCGAGACACTTGCGCCAGAAACTCAGTGCCCCACTTCCCTCGCCAGAAACGCAACGATAACATCGGACGAAGCGGGCTTGGCGATCACTGTGACCCCCTGGGCGTTCGCCCTTCGCAGCAAGTCCGCCGAACTTTCCGCCGTCACCAGCGCTGCGGGCAGGTTCGGCCAACGCGCCCGCAGGCCGGCGATCAGGCTCAGCCCCTCGGCTCCCGCGTCGAGGTGATAGTCGACCAGCGCTGCATCCGGCCTTCGTCCCGCCAGCCGCATCGCGCCGCCTGCATCGGTCGTGCCCACCGCGCGGTGGCCAAGGCTGGATAACAGCGCCACCGTGGCATCGAGAATCATCGGATCGTTATCGACGACCAGCACGCGCAGCGCATCCGACGCTGCCATCGCCGGGATCGCGTCGATCGGCGCGCCATCGCCTGCCAATTCCTTGCCCGGCTCGTTCGCTGCAAGCAGTGACACGCTGAAGCGGCTGCCCTTGCCCGGAATGGAGCGGACCTCGATTGCGCCGCCCAGCAGACGCACGATCCGCTCGGCCAGCGCAAGGCCAAGGCCCGACCCGGCCGCCTCGACAGTGCCCAGCCGGGAGAATTCCTCGAAGATCGTCTTCACCTGATCGTCGGCGATGCCCACCCCGGTGTCGATCACATCGATACGCAAGCGGCGACCACGTTGCCGCACCCCTAGCAGCACGCCGCCACGTTCGGTGTAGCGGATCGCGTTCGACAGGAAGTTCTGCAGCACCGATCGCAGCAGCGCCGGATCGGTGTGCAAGTGGCCGGTCAGCGGCCCGATCCGCAGGCGCAGGCCCTTTTCCCTGGCCAGCGGGGCGAAGCCTTGCAGCAGGTCGGTCAGCATCGGTTCCAGCGCGACCGGCTCAAGGCTCGGCTCTATACCCCCTGCGTCCAGCTTGCTGATATCCAGCAGCGCGCGCAACAGTCCCTCGGCGGCGACGATGGCGCTATCGACCCGCTCCGCCAGCGCTTGCCCATCTGCATTTACCTCGCGCTGCAGGGCAGCGGTGAACAGCCGCGCTGCGTGGAGCGGTTGCAGCAGATCATGGCTGGCGGCGGCGAGAAACCGCGTCTTGTCCTGCGTCGCCTCGGCAAGGCGGCGGTTGGCCGCGCTCAATTCGCTGGTCCGGTCTGCTACCCGGCTTTCGAGTTCGCCCAAGGTGCGGCTGAGCTCATCGCGGATGCGCGCTTCTTCGGTGATGTCGATGAAGCTGGTAACGTAGCCGCCGCCGGGCATCGGGCCGCCAACCGTCTTGATGACGCGTCCATCGTTACGCCGACGCTCGAAGCTGTGGGGCAGGCCCCTGTGCATGTGCGCCATCCGCTTCTCGACGTGATGGGTGACATCCTCCGAACCGAAATCGCCCAGGTGCGCATTGTAGCGGATCAGATCGGCGATCGGCGTGCCCACATGGAGCAATTCGGGCGGGTAATCGAAAACCTCTTCATAGCGGCTGTTCCACGCTACCAGATTGAGATCGGCATCGACTACGCAGATGCCGGCATCGATATGCTCGAACGTGGCGGCCAGCAATTCGCGTGAGAAGCGCAGCGACTGGCCGCGCTCGCCCAGCAGGCGGGTCACGTCGGCCAGGTTCATCTGCCCTCCGGCAAGCGCCGAGGCGACGAGTGCGCGGGCGGACGATATTCCGACCACCCGCGCGATCAGTTCGCGCGCGCGCTCAGCGGCCCGGCGATCGATCGGCACACCACCGGCAGCGTCGGGGAACTCCTGCGCAGCGCGTTCTTCTCCCACGAAGCTGGCGGTAAGGCGAGCGAGATCGGCAAGGTCGCTGATCTTGCCCGGGCCGCGCAGCAGGCGGGGCAGCGCTGGTGTCTTCACCTTGCGCGCCGCCACCAGTGCATAGCTCAGCAGGTTCGCGCCCAGGCTCCATACGACGCCGTGCACCAGCGGGGTGGCATTGCCGATGCCGAACAGGCGGATCGGATCGGCCAGCGTGCCCGTGACCATACCCAGCCATTCCGGCGGCAGCACCGTTGGCAGCGCCAGTGTGTAAAGCCACAACGCCAGCCCGACCGACAAGCTGGTGCGCGCTGCCAGACCGTCACGCCCGCGCCCATGGGTGGCAAGGATCAGGTGCGGAGTGAACTGCGCCATCGCGGCGAAGGCCACCAGGCCGATCGACGCGAGCGATTCCGATTCCGACGTCAGCAGCGCCCAGACCAGCGCAGCGGCAATGACGGCGACGATCGAGAGCCGCCGCACCAAAAGCATCCGCCGGCCAAGCGATCCCGCGCCAGTGGCGCCCACACCCTCTCGCCGCAGCAGAGTGGGGAAGATCAGATCGTTTGACACCATCGTCGCCAGCGCGGTGGCATCGACGATCACCATTGACGCCGCCGCGCTGATGCCACCGAGCAGGGCAATCGCCAGCACGCCGCTGCTTCCGTTAAGGACCGGCAGTTGCAGCACGTAAAGGTCGGGCGTCGCCGAACCCGAAAGCAGCGTCGTGCCGGCAAGGGCGATGGGCAGCACCATCAGCGCCATCAGCGCAAGATATGCGCTCAGCCCCCAGCGCGCCTTGCCCAGCGCGGCCGGCTCGTGGGCTTCGACCAGTCCCATGTAAAACTGCCGGGGCAGCACGATGATCGCCATCACCGAAATGAGGAAGATCACGCCAACCTCGCTGGAAAGGCGTGCCGGGGCAAAGTTGCCGGACAGGATCGCTGCGCCGCGCGACACGGCGTCTTCGCTGGCATCTATGAGCATCCAGATCGCGAGGGCGGAAACGACGGTCATCGCCGCGATCTTGATCAGCGATTCGAGCCCGATGGCGTAGACAAGGCCCTCGCTGCGCCCGGCAAGTTCGAAGCGCCGCGCGCCGAACAGGATCGCGAACAGCGCCAGCAGCGCGGCTGCGACGATCATCGCCGGCGTGGCGATCGGCGATCCCGACACAATCGCGAGCGCACCGCCGATTGAACGAAATTGCAGCGCGACATAAGGGATCGTGCCCGCCAGCGCGATGATCGTCACCAGCCGCGCGACGCCGCCGTCATGCCCGAAGCGTGCGGCAATGAAATCCGAAACGGTGGTGGCGCGCTCCTCGGCCACGGCATGGGCCAGCTTGCGCAGGAAACGCGGCGCGCCGATCAGGAGGCAGATCGGCGCAAGGTAGATCGGCAGATATTGCCACCCGTCGCGCGCCGCGCTGCCCACTGCGCCGTAAAAGGTCCAGCTTGAGCAATAGACACCCAGTGCCAGCGTATAGGCTACCTGGCGCAGGGCCGGATGGCGCGACAGCCGCTCACCCTGCCGTTCCACGAGAGCGGCAACGGCAAACAGCAGCAGGATAAGCGCAAGGACCAGAACTCCCGCAGGCAGCAGGCTCATGCAATCGGCTCCCCCTCAGCCGTCACCGGAGCCTAGCGCATGGCGCAGGTGCGACAAGTTTTTCCGTTGCCGATCGAGGTTTGGCAGAGGCTGGACCTCCGCGAGACGGGGGGCGTCCCGGCCTAGCTGCGGGGCAACAGGCCTGCCGACAGGATGTCGACCATGGCCCGCGCAATCTCGGCGGGCGTGAGATCGCCTTTGGGATCATACCAGCGCGCCGGCCAGTTCAGCGCGCCCGCCAAGGTGAACGCCAGCATTTTGGGGTCCTGCGGTGCTATCGAGCCATCGGCCATGGCATCGCGGATCAGTTCGCGCAGGGAGCCGTCGATCCGGCGCTTCAGCTCCTTGAACTGGATCGCGCTGTCACCGCTGAGAAACGCGGCATCGGTGCGGATTACGGATTGCCCGAAAGGCGACATGTTGATTTCGGCATAGCGTTCGAGGAAGTGGCGCAGGCGATCCAGCCCCGATCCTGCCTCGCGGTTCGCCTCGTCCACCGCCGTGATCAACTGGTTCAGCCCCAGCGTGAGGCACTCGAGCAGCACTTTGTCCTTGTTGCCCAGGTAATGGTAGATCGTCGGCTTGGTGATGCCGAGCGAGGCGGCAACATCGTCGAGCGAGGTGGCCTGAAACCCGCGCTCGTTGAACATCTTCACCGCTGCCAGCAACACGGCGTCCCGCTTGGCCTCCCGGTCAAGCAAGCGCTGTTCGGCGGTGCGAAACGGAGACGCAGGCTCAGCCATTCCACCGACCGGTCATCGGTTCATAAAGCTGGCAAATGATGCGGCACCTATTAGATATACTCATTGGAAAATCCTATACTGAGCGGTATATGAATTCCCGACGACTTGGAATCAAGGCGAATCCCGCGGATTGACGAATGATCACAGGAGAGAGTTTCCGATGCAGGTGAATGGAATTGCGGCAATCGTCACCGGCGGTGCCTCGGGCCTTGGCGGTGCGACAGCCGCACGGCTCGCCAAGGCTGGCGCGAAAGTCACGCTTTTCGATCTCAACGCGGATCTGGGCAGTGCGCACGCCGCTGCGATCGGCGGCCATTTCGAGCGGGTCGATGTGACTGACGAAGCCGCTGTCGAAACCGCACTGGCTTCGGCCGAGGCGGTTAACGGCAAAGCCCGCATCCTCGTGAACTGCGCGGGCATCGGCCCGCCGGCGAAGGTGATCGGTCGCGATGGCAAAGCACTGCCGCTTGCCGATTTCTCCAAGATCATCTCGATCAACTTGCTGGGCACCTTCAACGTCCTGTCGAAGTTCGCCGCGCTGCTGCACGAGGCCGAGGCGCTCGAAGGCGGAGAGCGTGGCGTCATCGTCAACACCGCCAGCGTTGCCGCATTCGATGGGCAGATCGGCCAGCCCGCCTATGCCGCGTCAAAGGGCGGCATTGTTGGCATGACCCTTCCTGTCGCGCGCGAACTTGCCCGCTATGGCATCCGCGTGATCACTATCGCACCAGGCCTGTTCCTCACTCCGCTGTTGGCGTCACTGCCTCAGGAAGCGCAGGATTCGCTTGGCAAGCAAGCACCGTTCCCCAGCCGCCTAGGCAATCCAGATGAGTATGCAATGATGGTTGAATCGATTGTGGCTAACCCGATGCTCAACGGCGAGACGATCCGTCTCGACGGCGCAATCCGGATGGCGCCGCGATGAGCGCCGTGCAGCAAGCTGTCGGCCCCGCCGCCGCAGGTGCCACACCGCGCGCGGTCGATATCGGCGCGCGGGTCGAGGCCTTCGTGCGCGAAGTTGTCGTGCCTTACGAGAAGGACAAGCGCCGCGATCACCATGGCGCGCCGACCGATGAACTGGTCATGGAAATGCGCGAACTGGCGCGTGCGGCTGGCGTGCTGACACCGCATATCCTGGCGGACGGTTCGCACCTTTCGCAGGTGGAGACGGCCTATGTGCTGATCCGCAGCGGATTGTCGCCGCTTGGCCCACTCGCGGTCAACACCATGGCACCTGACGAGGGGAACATGTACCTTCTCAGCCATGTCGGTTCGGACCACCTGAAGAGCAAGTTCCTCGAACCGATGGTTGCCGGCAAGGTGCGCTCGGCATTCTTCATGACCGAACCGGCGCTGGAAGGTGGTGCAGGGTCCGACCCTTCGATGATGAAGACCACCTGCCGCCGCGATGGCAACGAGTGGGTGATCAACGGTCGCAAGGCGTTCATCACCGGTGCCGAAGGTGCGGGCATCGGCATCGTCATGGCGAAATCCGAAGATCCGGATTCGCTGGGCGGCGCGTGCATGTTCCTGGTCGATCTGCCGGATGAGGCGATCCACATCGACGCAATCCCCAACACCATCGACAATTCGATGCCGGGCAGCCACGCCACCCTGACGATAACGAACCTGCGCGTTCCAGCCGACCAGATGCTCGGCGATCCGGGCGAAGGCTTCAAGTATGCGCAAGTGCGCCTGTCCCCCGCACGCCTGTCGCACTGCATGCGCTGGCTGGGTTGCTGCATCCGCGCGCACGAGATCGCAACCGATTACGCCTGCCGCCGTGAGGCTTTCGGCAAGACTTTGATCGATCACGAAGGCGTCGGCTTCATGCTGGCGGAGAACAAAATCCTGATCAAGCAGTGCGAACTGATGATCGACTGGTGTGCCAGTGTGCTCGACACCGGATCGCTTGGCACGGTCGAAAGCTCGATGGCCAAGGTTTCGGTCTCGGAAGGGATGATGAAGATCGCCGACAACTGCGTGCAGGTTATGGGCGGCATGGGCGTGACCGACCTGACTATCGTCGAGCAGGTGTTCCGCGAAATCCGCGCCTTCCGCATTTACGATGGCCCCACCGAAGTGCACAAGTGGAGCCTCGCCAAGAAGATCAAGCGGGAATGGCGCGAGGGGCTGACGGAGAAGCCGGCATGAATGCCAAGGCGGGCGATAGCATAGCCGAAGCCAACTCGGGCACCACCCCGGTGCGCGAGGGCTACGGCTTTGACGTCGAGGCGATGGCCAGCTGGATGCGCGAAAACGTAGCGGACTTCGAAGGCCCGCTCAGCGTCGAGCAGTTCAAGGGCGGTCAGTCCAACCCGACCTACAAGCTGGTTACGCCAAGCCGGAATTATGTCCTGCGGCGCAAGCCGCCGGGGCAACTGCTGAAGGGCGCGCACGCGGTCGAGCGTGAGGCCGAGGTGATCTCGAAGCTCGGCGCGGCGGGATTCCCGGTGCCTGCGTTCTACGGCATCTGCACCGACGACGCGGTAATCGGCAGCTGGTTCTTCGTCATGGGCATGGTCGAGGGTCGCATCTTCTGGGATGCGACGTTCCCCGACGTGCCGCGGGAGGAGCGCCCGGCCTACTTCGCGGCGATGAACGAAACGATCGCGCAACTGCACGGCTTCGATCCGGTCGCCATCGGTCTTGGCGAATACGGCAAGCCCGGCAATTACTTCGCCCGGCAGATCGCGCGCTGGTCGCGCCAGTATCGCGAAGACGTGGAAGCCGGCCAGAACGACGACATGGACCGGCTGGTGGAATGGCTCCCAGGCGCGATCCCGGAAGGCGACGAGACCAGCGTGGTCCATGGCGATTTCCGCTGCGACAACATGATCTTCCATCCCACCGAGCCGCGCGTGCTGGCGGTGCTCGACTGGGAACTTTCGACGCTGGGCCATCCGCTGGCGGACTTTGCTTATCACGCGATGATGTACCGCATGCCGCCCGACATCGTCGCGGGCTTGCAAGGTGCTGACCTGGCCGCGCTGAATATCCCGACCGAGGCTGATTACATCGCCGCTTATTGCCGCAAGGCAGGGCGCGAAAATATCGCCGACTGGGACTTCTACGTCGCGTTCAACTTCTTCCGGCTCGCCGCGATCTTCCACGGCATCAAGGGCCGCGTGATCCGTGGCACTGCCGCCAATGCCGAAGCCCGCGAACGCGCCAAGAGCTTTCCACGTCTGGCCCGGCTTGCCGTCGAAGCCATGGAACGCTGCCGCTAACCCATTTCGAAAGGTTATCACTGATGCCTACCGCCTATATCGTCGAAGCCGTCCGCACCGCCGGGGGACGCCGCAAGGGATCGTTGGCGGAAGTCCATCCGGTCGATCTCGGGGCAGCGATGATCAATGCCCTGCTTGATCGCAGCGGCATCGATCCGTCTGCGATCGAAGATGTTATCATGGGCTGCGTCACGCAGGGCGGTGAGCAGTCGTTCGCCTTCGGACGCAACATCGTGCTCGCCTCGAAGCTGCCTGAAAGCGTGCCTGCCGTGACGATCGATCGCCAGTGCGGATCGTCGCAGCAATCGGTGCAGTTTGCGGCGCAGGCTGTAATGTCGGGCACGCAGGATCTGGTCATCGCGGGCGGCACCGAGAGCATGACCCGCGTGCCGATGTTCACCAACCGCTTGCTGCACGATCAGGCCGGGCTGGGTGTCGGGCCGTTCCCGCCTTCGGTGCTGGACCGTTACGGGATCAAGGACTTCAGCCAGTTCGCCGGTGCGCAGATGATCGCTGACAAGTATGGCTATTCGCGTGAGCAGCTTGATGCCTTTGCGCTGCAAAGCCACCTCAAGGCAGCGGCCGCTTCCGACGCGGGAGCCTTTGTCGACGAGATCGTGCCGGTGATGACCCCGGAGGGCTGGTTCCAGACCGACGAGGGCATCCGCCGCGATACGACGATGGAAAAGCTGGCCTCGCTCAAGACGCTCGAAGAAGGCGGCAGCATTACTGCCGGCAATGCCAGCCAGATCAGCGATGGCAGTTCGGGCGTGCTGATCGCCAGCGAAAAGGCGGTGAAGGACCATGGCCTGAAGCCGATTGCGCGGCTGCATCACTTCTCGGTCAGCGCGGGCGATCCGGTGGTCATGCTGGAAGAACCGATCCCGGCAACGCGCAAGGCGCTGGCCAAGGCGGGCATGTCGTTGTCCGACATCGGCCTGTATGAAGTGAACGAGGCGTTTTCGCCGGTGCCGATGGCCTGGTTGCAGGCGTTCGATGCCGACCCGGCGCGGCTCAATGTCAATGGCGGTGCGATTGCACTGGGCCACCCGCTCGGCGCGAGCGGCACGCGGCTGATGACCACGATGATCCACGCCCTGCGTAAGCGCGGCGAGCGTTATGGCTTGCAGACCATGTGCGAAGGTGGCGGTATCGCCAATGTCACGATTGTGGAGGCACTATGAGCACCGAACTGGTCAAGGTCGAGCGTGAGGGCTCTGTTGCAAACTCTGACACGGTTTCCAAGATTGGGCTCATGTACTGTCAAGGTCAGTTGCGATGAACGATTTCAAAGGACGGCATTTTACCGGCGAGGTCATCCT
>NZ_CCBH010000197.1:0-648 GCF_001368935.1 Novosphingobium sp. KN65.2 | reverse complement strand
GGGGGGTCGCGACCGCGATTTTGAGGCCCACACCAAGAGCCATTACTACACGGTATCGGGGCAGTTCAGTTTCGCCGGGCAGACCTTCCCCGCGCGTTACCAGATCGGGGAGGGCGACCCTGTTGATGAGCAGCGCCGCTTGATCGACCGCAATTTCGCGACGGCCGTAGCCGGGGCGGTGCAGGGGCAACCGGCTCGCATCGCCAGCGCCAAAACCACCGCGAAAGAGGCAGCGCCGCCGCTGCCCTACAATCTCTTGAAGCTGCAAACCGATGCCGCGCGGAAATTCGGCTACAAGCCCAATCAGGTGAAGGACATTACGCAGGCGTTGCGGGAGAAGCATCGCCTTATCACCTACAACCGCAGCGACAGCGAATATTTGAGCGATGAGCAGCACGCCGACGCCCCCGGCGTGCTGGCGGCCGTCGCCGCGACGGTCCCGATGCTGGCAGCGATCGCGCAGCGCGCGGACCCGTCGATAAAAAGCCGGGCCTTCAACTCGCAGAAGGTTTCCGCGCATCACGCCATCATTCCGACCGAAGCCACGGCCGACTTTGCCGCGCTGACAGAGCCGGAGCAGCGTATCTATATGCTGATCGCGCGCGCCTATGTCGCGCAGTTCTGGCCCGCGAACCAATATGACCAGAC
>NZ_CCBH010000196.1:0-77486 GCF_001368935.1 Novosphingobium sp. KN65.2 | reverse complement strand
TTTACTCCGCCGTTGACACCAGAAGGTTCGTCCATTTCATTTCCGCAGGGCGAGGCCTTCGGGAAGGCGACCCAAACTTGGGCCGCTTTCTTTATCGACAAACTAATCAGGCTATCGCGTTCAATACGGCCCAGAGGGCGTCCTCTGAGACTGGCTTTCGTCGAAGTTGACAGAGCCTACTCTCGCCGCACCACAATTCAGCAGATCTATTGGGACTTTCTTTGTGCGCATTAACTAGCGCCGCAACCGAATCCGCAGCCTTGAACGTAATTACCTCTTCAGGTCTGCTGTCGGTCTCAAGCAGGATTAGCCTATAGAGCGGCATCGATTCCTCCCCCGCGTAGACGCCATCTACGCGTGCTCCCAAAAGAATCATTTCCGCATTGGCGATATTGTCGTGCAAGGAAGATGCGCGCAACAGGCAATTGGCCTCGAAAGAGGCAAATCGAAAATTTTGAACCCTGTCCTACTACCTAAGCGGCCTGGCCTTCGGCTTTGGCGCGAAGAGCTGCAAGCTGTTCAAGGCAAATCTCGTGAACGGCGCGTCCCAGTTCTTCCACGCGCTCACCAAGCCAGGTGAGTTCTTCCTCACTGATACGATAGTGCTTGGAATACCTCGCCTTGACGTAAGCTTCTTTCAGCTTCTCGAACATCGCGCGCTCCTTGCGCGTCTCGCGGGGCCAAGCATAGACAAGCCTGAGATCCAATCGTTCAGCCTGCGTTCGCAGAAATCCGAGATTGTGGACATGTGGCGTATAGAATGTACAGACCAGTAATAAGCAGTGATACAGACTCTCTGTCGCCTGGTGATATAGAAATGCCGCGCGCTTATGGCGTCCTTTCTCGAAAAGATGAGATGCACTTTCAGAAAAATCTGTTGCCGATGACATCCAATCGTCAAAGTACTCCTGCGCCATCTTTAGAGCCTGCTTCGGCGTCTTCGGCTTGGGCGTATGCAGCTCGGTATCGTCACTCTGGTAGAGCGCGATGCCGTCCTGCGCGACATCCATGAAGAAATAGCGGCCATGCGCAAGACCGTCGTTCACCTCTTGGAGCGAATGGACGATAAAATTGACGGGTGTCTTGAGCGTTCCGGTCAGACCATATTCACGGTTCAATCGGTCATCCAGCTTCGACCAGTATTTGGCACGATCGGTCAGGCGTTTGTCACTGACGATAATGAGCAGATCGTAGTCCGACTTGTAGCCCTTGGCCGTGTGCGGCTCGTCAACCCAACCGCCGCGGGCGTAGGAACCATAGAGGACGACCTTGAGGATGCGGCCCTTCTTCTTCCACTCGTGCGAGGCGAGCGCGAAATTGTCCTCGAACTCCTCGAAGAGGATCTGCACCACGCGTTCGATCTCGCGCTGCTTGTGGGCCGGAAGGTGGTCAAGGCTCGTTTTCATGGGAAACGCATCATACCCTGTGCCGGTGCGCGAGCCAACGGTTCTGTCCAGAATACAATGTTTGAACCTCATCATTCTGCATTACGGCTGAGCATCATGATCCGGAGCGTCGCCGCGCATCTATATCCCTCGATTCAGACCGAGATCTTTGCGGACTCGTCGGAAATGTGAAGGAAACCGCGATATTTTTACATATTAGGCAACCGTGCATAGCGACAGGGCAATTCCTTGGCACGCGGCGATCCAGGCGCTCAAATCCAATTAGGATCTGCTCACCTTACCTCGCCCCAAGGCGGTCGAGCGCGCCGCGATCCTCAAGGCCCCGACCCATGCCCATCGCTATTTGGCGGCGCGGAATGGGCGAACAGCGACTACGCCTAACCGGCGAACTCTACTCGATATGCTGTCAGTACTGGACGCAATGTCGCGGATCCCTGCCGCCGACCTGCGATCTTCAGTCGTTCGCCGGGCCTTGTCACCATCAAGACGACAATTGTGCAACCAGGTCCCGCGCCGCGTCTTTGCGTCTGCGGTGGTAACGCCGCAGCATGTCCAGCAGCTTGGCGCTGTGGCGAGCAGCGCTCACCTCGTTCCATATGCGCGCGATCTCGTCAGCGCTTTCGCCGAGCACGGCGGCCTCATGCAACTGCGTTCCATGGAGCCGAGCTGCGATCGCGACCACCAACCTTTCCATTTCGGTGTTTCCGGACAATGCCGCGATCTGGAAGAAGACGAATTGGGTTCGGGCCGCATGGTCGCCTTTCGGCAGATCGACCGGCAAGTCCTGATTGCTTGGCGCGCACAGTTCCACCGACTTCTCAAGGGCAAGCAAGTTGAGGTCCAGAAGATCGCACAATTTCGCTTCCGTCATTTGCGGCACAAGGAAGCCCAAACCTGGAACAAGATCGACAAGATACTCGCCCACAAGGCGATTGAGGCTGTCGCGGACCGGCGTAACGCTGACACCGAGATCTTGCGCAAGCTTGGCCGTCTCCAACCTCTGGCCCATCGGCCAGGCACCGACAAGCAATCGCTGCCTGATCGCCTGGTAAGTGGGCTCCAGGACATTGGCAGGACTCATTGCTCGGCTCGGCGCGAATGCGCAAATTCGGCGACCATGCTTGCCTGATCAGGGCGCAAGGCATCAATGGCCGGCAAATGGGTGGGAACCTCACCATGCAGCAGGACCGACGGGCACTGGCCTTCATAATTGCCGAGATTGGGCCGATGCTGGACGTAACCGGCAAGCGCCGCGAGTTCGGGCGAGAAACTGCACGCCACTTGAGGGGGATAGGCGAGCCAGGGATTTTCATAGGGCTTCAGCCAGCCAAGGCTGTAGCCGACGATGACGGCACGGCGCGGGTCCGCACTGCAATTTGCGCCGGCACCATGTGCCGTCGATCCCAGGAAACAGATGGCCGCGCCCGGCTTGCCCTGCGCAATAATCGGCTGACCAAGATCCGCGCGCGTCATGCCCAGCGGTCCATGGCTACCCGGATAGATCTGCGTACTGCCATTTTCCCTGGTGAATGGGTCGAGCGGCCAGATCACGTTGAGCAGATATTCATGCGCGCCCTTTGCGCCAGACCACATGTCATGGTCACGGTGCGGGACCTGACAGACTTCGCCCGGATGGATCTCGATCGCCTGGGCGACATTAAGTTGGATGCGATCGCAGGCTTGGCCGAGGACAGTTTCGGCGAGCGCGAGAATACCTGGATGCAGGACCAATGGCTCCATGTGCCGCGAGCGTTTGAGCAAGCCGCCGAAGCGCTTGGTGCGATGGCCATAGAAGTCGCCCTCGCAAAACGGCGTCGCCGCAAAAACCGGATCGAGATCGGCTGCAAGCTTGTCGATCGTGCCGGTATCGAGTGCATCGGGAATGATGCAATATCCGTTCTGGTGGATTTGGCGGGTCCAGGTCTCAACACTCATTGGCCGCCCCCTCTCCTGCGACGAGCTTGAGCGTGCGCGGCTGATAGATCCCTGCTGTACGCAGTCCATCTAAAGTGCGCTCATCGATCCGGATGTGCAGGGCGATGAGCTTGCGCCCTTCAAGAAGGGCAATTCGGCCAAGCGGGGAACAGTGCCAACCAAAGCGCATGACCTGCTGGAACCAGGCCAGATCGGCAACGCCTGTGTAATCGGTGATGCCCGTTTCGAGCGCATGCTCGGCAAGGGCGGTGACGAGTTGGTCGCGCGCCAGGCGGCGTTCGGCAGCGTTCTGGTGTCGATCAAGACAGAACCGGGTGATTTCACGAACGGTTGGGCCACTGGGCAACGGCCCGTCACACAAAAAAGGGTAAAGTTCATCCAGCAGGTGCGGTCGGTCAGTCTTCAGCAGCCGGGCGGAGGAACGGTGCCGGCCCTCGCCATCGAGCATGATCATGTATTCGGCATCCACACCGTCGAACCGATCCATTTCATACTGCTCGGCGAGGACCGGCAGATCCCATTTCAGAAGGTCGACGAAAACCTCCTTGCGTGCGGCGAACATGGCGCGAAAGGCTTTGCTTTCGAGCGCGCGCGGCGCTCGAACCCTGCTTGGCATAGCGGCTATCCTTATGACGGGGTGGAATAGTCCGCTGATCAGATCATGCCCGCGCCTACGAAAACATACCAAGATATGGGGAAGGCAATGCTGTTTCCTAACCAGTCGCGGCATGGCCTGAATGGGTTCGAAACCACCGCAAGATGTCGCCCGGGCCAAGCAGCCCTTCAGCGATAGCGCAGGCAAGCACTGACTGGCTGGCATCGACACCGTAGCGTTCGCGGGCCATCTTGAGGTGCTGGTTCACGGTCTCAACGCTGATCCCCATGATGATTGCGATAGCGGCCGCCGGTTTGCCGCGCCCCCACCAGAGGAGGCATTCGAGTTGGCGATCAGTCAGTCCGGGACTGGAAGCCGAAATATTTAGGCCAGCGATCTTGCGCGCACTTGCCAGAGCGACCCCGCCAAGTAGGTCGGCGACTTGCAACATCTCGACAGGCAAGGCGGCATCGGGCCTGACAACGAACGTGCAAGATCCGCTGACACCGCCGGGCAAATGGCGCGGCACGGTGAACCCGTCTCCTATTCCGTACTCGCGGCTCAGGCCCAGGATCTTGTGATCACCGCGTACCGCACCGGTCGTTTGGTATGAAACACCCCAGGGAAAACTGGTGAACGAGCTTTCGCAGGTTTGCCGTACCGGATCTCGGGTTGCCAGGCCAAGAGATTGGTACACCCTGGCCCATTCAGGCGGATAATCATGGACAAGAAAAGCGTCATTCTCGTTGCTTGCACGACAATCATCGTAGTCCAGTGCAAAATGATCGAAACTCATGTGCCGCGTGGCATTTCCAAGAGCGGTAAACAGGGCGCTGCGCGAAGTCGCGCTGGAGACTTCTGACATGAGTTTTTTGGCAAGAATAAGAGGCATGAGAATCGCTCGACCGCAGGAGCGCTTCCAGCCCGCTATCCTGGCAGATCGCCTGTTTTGCCCATCGCCCCGGTTTTCCTCCGGATTGATCGGCGTCCGACATATGGCCTTTCAGCTCTGTACCTGAACGACTCATTCGTTCGTTCGGGTTGCCTCGACCATTGCAATTTATGCTGCACACGCGAAGTCAAAATTCTGTAACAATTCAACCGCTACGCGATAGGGCGTCATCGCCCATAGGCAGATTCCCCGCGTCATCGGTCGATATCGCGCGACAGTTCGTCCCTGAGCCTGGGTCCTGCCTCCATCTTACGGCTGAGCGACTGGATGAAGGCATGCCAACGTTTCCTCCCACTGGCCTGCGCTGCCTTCAGCGCCTCATCGGGCAATGGCGGATTGCTGGTCAGCCAGAAACGGATAAACAGGGCCAGGGTCTCGTTCGTCAGCTCGACGTGCCATTCGAGACGATCGAGCTGGCGCGACATGCGGTCAAGTCGCTTGGTCAGGATGGCTTCGATACGCTCTTCGTGATCGGGAGATAGCATCGATGCCAGCGCCGCCTCGACGACGTCGGTGCGGGTGACCTGACGGGCACGGGCATGATCATCGAGCAGGCGCGAAAGCTGGGCATCGAGGCGAAAGGTATGTTTGACGTGGGGCTTTCTCATAGTTCGATTCCATCATCGGGATCGAGGGATGCCCTTCGCGCATTGGCCGTCACGGTCCGATCAAGCGCCTGGCGGTTGCGGACGACATCATTTTCCGAAGTGTCCTCGTCGAACTCAAACTCGTTCTGGACCGCGACCAGCTCAGGGGCAATCTCTTCGTGCTCCGGCAGATCAGGCTCGCGGCGGATTCCACTGTTCGCAGGATCACCCGAGTTCTTCGTTTTGGCCCGTTCACCTTCGAGTGCCGGCTCTGAACCTTCGGGTTCCGGTTTCGAGTCTCCGCAACCATCTGTGGCAGCCACTGGCGAGTCTGATGAAGGAATGCGATCCTTTGATGGATCCTTGGACGAAGGCGGCGATTTGACCGGCAAAGGGGCGGACCAATCATCCCTAGGGATTTTGGCGTCTACATCAGCTTGCGGCTCGGGCGGCGATCCGACACGCTCGGTGAAACGCGCGTCCGTGAAATAGCGCGCTTTGTGTGCCCGGATCGGCGGCAAGCCTGCGACCATTACGATTTCTTCGTCGTCCGGCAATTGCATGACTTCGCCGGGCGTGAGCAATTGTCGGGCAGTTTCAGTGCGAGATACCATGAGATGGCCAAGCCACGGCGAAAGACGATGCCCGGCATAGTTCTTCATGGCCCTCATTTCGGTTGCGGTGCCCAGCGCATCGGAAATCCGCCTTGCGGTACGCTCGTCGTTGGTCGCAAAGCAGACGCGCACATGGCAATTGTCGAGGATGGCGTTGTTCTGGCCGTAGGCCTTCTCGATCTGGTTCAGCGATTGGGCAATGAGGAAGCTCTTGATCCCGTATCCCGCCATGAAAGCGAGCGCGCTTTCGAAGAAGTCGAGCCGGCCGAGTGCGGGAAACTCGTCGAGCATCAGCAGCAGGCGCTGACGATTGCCGGCAGGTTTGAGATCCTCGGTCAGGCGCCGCCCGATCTGGTTGAGGATCAGGCGCATGAGCGGCTTGGTGCGGCTGATGTCCCCTGGTGGAACGACAAGATAGAGCGAGACGGGCGCTTGTCCCATGAGATCCGCGATCCGCCAATGCGAAGATCCTGTCACCTTGGCGACAACCGGATCGCGATAGAGGCCAAGGAACGACATCGCGGTCGACAGCACGCCGGACCGTTCGTTCTCGCTCTTGTTGAGCAATTCCTGTGCCGCCGCGGCGACAACCGGATGCACGCCGGCTTTCCCGAGGTGCGCCGTCGTCTTCATGATCCGCAGCGCAGTTTCAATGCCGCGGCGCGGATCGGATAGGAAAGCGGCAACGCCGGCCAGGGTCTTGTCCCGCTCGGCGTAGAGCACATGCAAAATGGCTCCAACAAGAAGCGCATGGCTCGTCTTTTCCCAATGGTTGCGCTTTTCCAGGCTCCCTTCGGGGTCAACGAGGACGTCGGCAACGTTCTGGACGTCGCGCACTTCCCATTCGCCTTTGCGCACTTCGAGCAGCGGATTGTAAGGCGAGGACTTGGGGTTGGTAGGATCGAAGAGCAGGACCCTGCCATGGCGCGCGCGAAAGCCGGCGGTGAGCTGCCAGTTTTCACCCTTGATGTCGTGAACGATGCAACTGCCCGGCCAGGTCAGCAGCGTCGGAACCACAAGCCCCACACCTTTGCCCGAGCGCGTCGGCGCAAAACACAAGACATGTTCGGGACCATCGTGACGCAAATACTCTGCGTCCAAACGACCAAGCACCACGCCGTCATCGCCCAGGAGCCCGGCACGGCGGATGTCCTTCTCGCTTGCCCAACGCGCCGACCCGTAGGTTTCGGCGCGGCGCCTTTCGCGCGCGCGCCAGATCGACATGCCGATCGCGGCCACGATCGAGAGCAGTCCGCCCGAGGCAGCGATGGCCGCGCCCTTGAGAAAGACATGCGGCGCATAGGCATCGAAGCTGAACCACCACCAGAAAAAGGCCGGAGGCAGATAGACCGGGTAGGATCCGATCACAAACCAGGGCCGGCCCAGTTCAGATTGATAGGCAAGCGCCGCGGCGGTCCATTGGGTCGCGCCCCACACCGTAAGGAGCACGATGGCCGCGACAGCGGCAATCTGCCCCCACAGGATCCTGTCGTTCATCTTGCTGTTCTCCGGATT
Organism: Novosphingobium sp. KN65.2; assembly: GCF_001368935.1. NCBI lineage: Bacteria > Pseudomonadati > Pseudomonadota > Alphaproteobacteria > Sphingomonadales > Sphingomonadaceae > Novosphingobium > Novosphingobium sp. KN65.2. Next base: position 69,882 of record NZ_CCBH010000196.1, on the reverse strand, counting down.
GCGTGGGTGATCACAGACCCAGTCCCCTGCTGCGTCCCAATGACCAGTCGACACCGCCGCCAGGCATGAGAGTGCCCGTGATCTGGGTACCCAGATGTTTTTCGAGGGCGGGCCGCCAGGGAACGAGCTGGAAGCTGATCCCCTCGTCGATCATGGCGAAACGACCCGAGGAAAGCGTCACACGCTCGCGGTAGATGCCGCTAACATGTTCCCCGACACCTGCCGGCTTGTGCTCGAGCCCTGTCCGCACAGCGATGGCCTGGGCCATATCGCTGAGTTCGCGTGCGCGCAGGGTCTCGATAAGGTCGCTGGCGAAAAGGAGCCGCTGGCCCTGCCGCCGGGCCAGACCCAGAGATTCAAGATGTGCCCCGCGCGCTTCCATCGCCGCACGCACATCCAGCCCAAAGCCGCTGCCACTCGCTGCCGGTTCACGCGACAAGAGTTGCCGATCGAGCCAGGTAGCACCTGATGCCCCGACCTGCTTGTCGAGTGCGAGGTCGGAGCGCGTTGCCAGTGAGAGGCGCGTTCGTCCCTTGAGATCGTCCCATGATCTGACTTCGACGATCGCGCCTGGCAGTGCATCGCCGGTCATGTCGATGTCCTCGAAGCGCAAATGATGGGTATGTCCGTCTGCGCCGTCGATAACGGCGTAGGCGCTGCCGGTCAGTTCATCATGGAGTCCGCGTTCGACCAACCTGCCAATGATCGGATCGCTCGGCGCCTCGTCATGCAACGACAGGGCGGAGAGATCGAACCGGCCACCGTCGCGGGACATTGCCCTGTGCATGGTCTTGATGATGTCGGTGCGGATGGAAAGATCGCGCAAAGTCGCTTCAGCGCCCGGCTCGATCGACCACAGCCCGCCGCCTTCATTGACCGCTAGCCCCATGTGTTCAAGCCGAGCAGCGCGGCCGACAAGAAGGCGTTGCCTTTCCCCGTCCAGTTGCCCGCCGGGGCGCAGATCGATAAGGCCGCCCGCTTCGTCTGCCAGGCGCTGCAACTGGCGATCGAGGCTGGTCCAGCTTTCGGCATCGACTTCGCGCTCCAGCGCGGTGCGGATTTCGCGTTCGCTGCGCGGCCCCAGTTCCAAGGTCACCCGCTCCTCTGCGCGGGCACGCAGACCGAAGCTAATGTAGCCCTTGTCGATGACGAGATCCTCGCCGGTGTCGGTCACGCCGCGCACCAGGACATGGATATGCGGATTGTCGGTATTCCAGTGGTCGAGCGCGACCCAGTCGAGATCGGTGTCGAGATCGCGGGCCATGTCGCGCATCAACTCGCGCGTGAACGCGCGCAGGTCATCCATTTGCGCGGCATCCTCGGGACTGACGATGAAGCGGAAGTGATGCCGGTCGTCTTCGCATCGCTCGGCGAAAGCATCGCGGTCAGCTTCGTCACTGCCGGCATCGAACATCGAGGCGTCTCGGCCATCCTGGGTGACACCTTCGCGTTCGAGATACGTGATATGGCGACTGAGTGGCGCCGCGCGGAACCGCACGCCCTTGTGCCGGACAACGCGGGCCTTGACGACAACGCGGCGAGCATCGGCACGCAGCCGCACCCGGGCCAGCGCGCGGCGTCCCCGCGCGCGGCTCCCGGCGCCTTTGCGCGGCTTCCTTGCGAGTTGTGTATATCCGGCCCGCGCACTCGCACGGCGGACCTGCGCGGCAAGGCGCTTGCCCCTGCCCGCCGAGCCGCTTCCCCTGTCCCGGCTCGGCCCTGGCCGCGGCCGAAAATGATGGTCGTCACTTGCCATCACACCGCGGCCATATGGCAAGTGATTGAAAGACAATGGATTTCATCAAGGCCGTATGGCTGGATATGCCCTGGGCCATACGCGAAAAGCCCCCAAAACCAACCACATGAGGCCGCGTAGCTGGCCGCCCTTTTATCTCGCGATACGCCCCTGCCCACTTCCGCAACGAGCCCAATCCCGACTTGCAGCCCGCCACGCCTCGCCATGGGCCACCAGAAAGCGCCATAAGACGTCATGGCCGACGTTTTCCGGAAAGAGGAATGAAGAGCGGGTTCGAAAGGGGAAATGCAGCGCCTGTTGTTGCGTTTTCAACGAAAACAGGCACTTGGGTTTGCGTCGCGAACAGCGTCGAACTGCGCCAGGAAATCGACATTGCGGCATGATGCAGTGCAGCCCGTGAAACGCCCTGCCCGCTGATCATGCGGGTGGTGTCGGCGACGTAGGCGACAGTCTCGCGGGGTAGCGGACGACGTCCTGCCAGGTAGGCGTCAACGCGTCCCGGACCGGCATTGTATGCGGCCAGTGTTGTGCCGAGATCACCGTACCGATCGAGCATCATGCGCAAGTAAGCGGCGCCGGCATGGATGCTGGCGCGCGCATCGAAGGGATCGGAACCAAGATCGAATCGCGCCGTCAGTTTGGCCCAGGTGCCGGGCATAATCTGCATCAGCCCCATGGCGCCTGTCGGAGAGATGGCGCGCGGATTGCCCCGGCTCTCGGTGTGCATGACCGCACGGATCCAGCTCGTCGGAATGGCGAAGCGGCGCGAGGCTTCGGCAACGGCGGATGCGTTAGGCTGCACCGGGGCCACATCGGGAGCGGGTCTGCCATCGCCAGCTTCGCGGCTGTCCTGCGCCCGGACCAGTTGCGGCTCTGCGCACAACGATGCACCGGCAAGACAAGCTGTCGCCGACAGCCATGCTGCGCAGGCTCGCATGCCCGAAAACGACTTGTGCATGGGCTTAGCGGCTTTCGTGTGAGGCTGGCCGCGACCAGAGCAGGACATGTTCACCGGCGGCTTGCCCCGATCGCAGCAGGTTGGCGCGCAGGGGATGTGCAAATTGCGGATCGTCGAGCTGCAAGGCGATGTAGGCGCCTGCGCGCTCGCCGGTGCGATCCCAGCCTGCGCCAATTTCGACGCCGGATTCAGAATTCCCGCAGAGCACACGCCACTGCGGTGCGTTTTCCGCGCCCGTGTCCGGCGCAGGAACCAGACAAACCGAAACATCGATCATGACCGATGTGATGCGGCCTTCAAAGCCGTCGGCGGTTTTGCGGAATCGACCTATCTGCATGGGGCGTGATCCTTGGTGGCGGTTGGAGAAGCGGTCGAATGGCCGAGCCCACGCCAGACAAGTGGCTTGTCGGGGGCGTCGCGGGTGAAGAGAGGTTGCGCGCGGCCAATGAGGCCGGCGTTCGGGATCGGCCCGAAATAGCGGCTGTCGAAGCTGTCGGGCGCGGCGTTGATCACGAACAGCGAATGGGGCGGAACCAAACGGCATTCGCGCCACACCGGCAGGGGCCGACCGCTTCGATCGCGCGGATGAGCAACGGCAACGGGCACGGCATCGATGCTGACATTTTCACCGTGTCGGCACACCGTCTGCCCAGGCAGCGCCGCGATGCGCTTCAACATGGGCACGCCGTTTGCCAGGTAGCGCCGCTTGGCCATCTGCTGTGCGAGATCACGAGGCGGCATGATCGCGACCAGGTCGCCGCGTGCGACCTGATTGCCGACCTGCAGGCGATAAAGGCCGATGGGCGCGCTGGCGCTCGCATTCCAGATGAGGCAAGGACGCGGATCGAGCCACGCGACAGTCGCGAAGCCGCCCCCTAATCCACCGGCAAGGAAAAGCGTCAGAATGAAGTATCGGCGGCGTGTCATAGGCCGAGAGCCGTGCGCTTGAGCCAGGCCTCGTGCCGATCCTTCCCGTAAAGGCGAGGCTGCGCGCCGACCGCAATCCTTGCCGAGACATGACGCCAATGATCAGGCGATGCATCGCATGGATCGACGCCAGCGGCTTCCACCGCGTCGATTGCGCGCAGGACCTTCTCGACCTTTGGCCAACCGGTCACGCTGAGCAGAAGCGCGCCGCCGGGGCGCACGAAGGGCACTGTGGTGAAGGCCTCGCCGCGCGCGAGCGCCTGCACGATATCGATGCGCGAGTGAACCGTTCCATAGTTGTTGGCGATCCAGCGCATGAGCGCAAAGACCGCGCCGGGCCTGAAGCGCTTGATGCAGGTATGGCGGCTCACGATCTGCTCACCGGCGACGCGCCCGAAGCGCAGCCATTGCTCGTAGCGCTTCTCGATCCAGGTCAATTGCACCTCGGTGAGCGCCTGCTTGGCAAGCGCGCGGGCAAACGGCGTGAAGTCGGTATCGCCAGTCACTCGGCCCGTCATGCGCAGTCTCCCAAGGATGCGCAGACCACCGCGAAATCCACAGGCGCGCAGACGGTTAGAAAGAATCCGTAGGATTCTGTAATGTTAGGATAGTTAGAGGGGCCTCCATTTGCCGCAGAATTCTGCGGCTCTTCGCACCCCTGCGGTTCCTGATAGGACGAGTCTCGGGTTCCCGATAGGACGAGTCCGACGGTTCCTGATAGGACGAGTCCCATGGCGCTTATCCACAGGCCGGGAGATTGAGGCGCCGCACGGCAGCTTCGAAGGAATCGACCGGTGCGGGAACAAAGCTCAGACGCTCACGCCGGAACGCCTTGTCGATCGACAGGACGTAGCCGGGAAGCGATTGACGTTCGACGATGGCTCGCAGTTCGAACGCGAACCGCTTCATCGGCGACAGGCTGCCGGATTTCAGGTAGAGGTGCTCGAAGTCGAAGCTCCACCCGTGGGATTGGCGACCGCCATGCTTGCGCACGACGCGATAAAGCCAGCGCTCCAGCCCTCCCGTCAGGCCAAAATAGGCCCGGTCGATCGACAGGACGAGCCCCCTCTCTAGCACGCCTGCATAGAACCAATCGGGCAGGATCATTTGCAGACCGAGCGGCTTGCCGTTCAGATCGAGCTGCTCCTGCCATTCGTTGATCCAGGAGAATCGGTGACGCCGTCGCTGATGCTGCTGGCGGATCGACGTCGCCACCGTAGTCGACTGCAGGCGATCGAACGCCGCCTTCAATCGGTCATAATTGTCGCGACCGGTTCCGCGGCCGATATACGTCAAAATGGCATGCGGTGTTGCCGCCATGATGCGCGAAGTCGGTCGCCCGGCATTGCGCGCCTCGATCAATTGGCTCGCCGCCCAGATCAGAATGTCGGCGTCCCAGATCGTCGCCATGCCGTGTTCGGGCACGGCTTCGACGGAAATCCAGGTCCCGCCCATCCGGAAGTCGATCGGTGTTACCCGCCTGGACTTGGCCAGACTGAAGAACGGCCAGGTCATGAGATCCTGCGCATCACGCGGTGCGATTGTCGAAGGCCCCGGTCGGAACAGCGCGAGTTGCTTGCCTATGCCAGCAAGCGAACGCGGGTTGGTTGAAGCGCCCACGCGTGTCACCTTTCAGCCGTCCGGCGCCTGGCAGGGTGAACGGTACCGACACCCGGGTCCGAGGTGGAGCGACGCGTGCCAAGGGCGGCCCAGGCTTCGATATCCTCGAGCGCGTAGACCACCCGGCCGCCAAGCCGGCGGTAGACGGGACCAGTACCGTAGCAACGGTGCTTTTCGAGAGTGCGAGGCGACAGCCCGAGCAGCTTCGCAGCATCGGGTGTCCGAAGGAAACGCAGGCCGGAGTTGGCGGCAGTTTGGGTCATGAAAGTACTCCCGGGCGTGGCCGACCCGTTGCAGGGCGGTGTGGAACGGACTGGCGCACATTCGCGAAGTTTGTTCGGCTCGGGGGAGCGGCTATTTGGGGCCGAAGGTTTTTGTCGCACCGGCGAGCTTGCCCTTCAGCAAGGAGCGATAGCGCCCGTTCATGAAGGATAGCGCTTCCTCGATGAGACGCTGGGTGCGGCGGCGTTCAGACGATGCCTTCCATTCGGCGCCGCGACCAATTGCCAGGCGTGGGTAGACCAATTGGCGTGCAATATCATGGGTGCTGGGCCGTGATTGCCTTTCCCCATGCAGCATGTCGAGGATGCCAAGAAGCAGTGTCAGGCGCCGCGCCTGAAAGTGCGTGGGGCGAAATTGACCGGGACATCGATCCGGTGGGACGCCCGACAAGCGCTGCTCCAATCGCTGTGTCGCACGGCTGCGCAGTTCTATTCCGTCATCACGTGGAACGACATAGGCTAGCGGCTTGCCGGGGTCCGTTTCGCGCAGCCACAGACTGTGGGATCCTCCCTCATCGCCAAGAACAAGGTGCCGGCCATCCGACAACAAACGGTCATTGAGAACATGCGGCCAATGATCGGGGGCGAGTGGAGGAGCGTTCCCGGCCCCCGCAGGTGCAGCGTCCAGTATAACGGTCGAGGGGAGAAGGTCCGGACGCCACAGGGCCGGCTCGCGATCAGCGCAAACCAGCGGTGCACAGGGAAAAGCTCAGGCCCCAAGGGTGGGCCATCTCCTCCATTGCAACATGTGCGCCTGGAGCAGTCCGGACCCGCATGACCTTCTGATAATCGCATACGTAGGCGGGATTGCGGCGAAGAAATTCCTGTGCGAAGCCGGCGAAGTCGAGATCACGAAGACCAGTCCCCTGCCCGCTGCCTTGCGCCATGCTCGCTCCCGCGTGATCGAGCCTGCAGCTTCGCCTTCTGGCGTGCCCTGGTGTATTCCAAGATTCCGGCAGGACATTCCCATCTTTGGGCAAATTTCAGTCCGGTTGTGGGTTCGCCCTTTCCATCAAGACTGTCTTTGCAAACATTGAAATGCCCCGCCCGGATCATCCGGGCGGGGCTTTCACCCGGCCTCAATCGCTGTTGCGACGGCTCGGGCGGGACCAGATCAGGCTGTAGCTCTCACCGTCCTCATCGTCGAACAGGTTGGCGAAGATCGGAGCCGTGAAGCTGGGATCGTCGAGCTTGAGGCCCAGGTATTCGCGACCTTCGTTCGAACGCTTGGTCCAGGCGGCACCGATTTCCGCGCGACCGACGAAGACCCGGTGGCTGGGGGCGTTGTCGCCGTTGGGCTTACCCTCCGGAACGATGCGCACGCCCTTGGCCTGGACGCTGAGGGTGATGATTTCGCCGGTGAACTCGTTGGTGCCGGTCGTCTTGAAGGTGCCGATGGTAGCCATGTCATTACTCCTGGATGTTTGTGCTTCGAGCCCGCACCATTGCGGCCTCGATGGCATGTGACGGGCCGGAGGCGATCGACGGCGCACCCGTCAGGGCCTGACAGCAAAGGCGCAACTTTCTTGCCTCGCGAGGAATGGGCGCAAGCCCAGGGGATGAAAGTTGCAACGCCGCTGTTGCGCCTCAGGCGATCGAGGCGTCAGCCGGTCTTCGGCCAGATCAGCCATTGACGAGGCCGCTTGTGAGCGGTTCGGTGCTTCAGCCAATCCAGGGAGAACGTGGCCTTACGCATCCGATCATTAGACATCGCCACCTTGGGTACCCGTACAGCCTACATGACACCGGCCGACGGGGTGCCCCTTCATTCCGGCCCGACATCCCTACGGTGATCTGCGGCCCTCCATTGTGGAATTCAGATCTGCGCCTGAAATTGCCGTCAGGGGTTCGACCGAGATCCTTGATCGCGTGCTCCGGCCCTTCAATGCTGGAATTGTGCAGATGTCCCCGATTTTCATGACCGGACGACCACGCTGGCGCGCTAGATCTGACTATAATCGTACCGGCCCTGATCTTCGATAACTACGAGTCCGGATGTCCGCCCGATCCGGCGATCTGGCCTGCGACCATATCCGTGAAGCCGACGAAGGCTGTGGCGCAGACCGCGGCCCCACCAATCAGCGAAATGGCGGTCTGCCAGAACGGCGGTGCCACGAAGTGCTCCACGATGCCATAGGTCGCGCAATATCCTGCAATCGCTGCAGGCATGACGAAAGCGGTCAAGACAATTAGCCGAAGATAGGCCGAAGATAGAACGAGCAGAAGAAACTGCATGACGAACAGAGTTAAGCCTGCGCTCATGAGGCCAATCAAGATGGCACTCAGGGTGCCGATACCAGAATTATGTGCCAGCATTCCGGCGCTCACGCCAAGGGATACCGGCAAAGCATAAACGGCTAGGCTGAACATCAGCCAGCACAGGATGCTGATGACTGCAATCGATGCAAAGATGGCAAGGATGATCATGATGGTGCGCTCCGTAAGGACATTTCCAACGGTCGCGCCATCCACCACCACCTCGGCGCACATGGGTAGCATAAGCGAAAGCATTGATTTGGTGGAGGAAAAAATCGAGCCTACCGTCGCTCCCGAGAGTCTGGACGCCTCGTCAGAAGTCGAAGGGATCGATTTCGGCAACGATGTCAGCGTCACCCTCAAACTCATTTGATGGAACCACGGCATGTGTGCCGTCTCCGGCGCGAAAGATGACGATCACAGTCATGAGGGAGCGTGAAAGACTGAATGCGAAGGCCTGGGCTTGATCGAGGGACATTGCTGCGGCTCCTGCTCTGAGGCGAAGGAACGTTCCTCCGCGCGACAGGCGCCCGATGCGTCCGGGCGGTGGCCGCAATCACCGCGGAGGCGCAGCCTCAAGGCCGCACGCCTCGCGTAGCGGACCCTTAACGGGTTGATGGCGTCAGGCCATCGGCAGGACCAAGGATCAGCGCATTGGAAGCGGGGGCGTTGCTCTGCCTTTGAAGGCGGTTCGCCACCGACGAGCCCGGATTTCAGATCTTCAGACCAGGCCTTCAAGGGAACCCGTTAACGACGGCAAGTGGGACCTTCGCGACGGTCGGCTTCGGAGCAACAATTTTAGGATAGCTGACGTTCCCGGCTTCCGGCACTGGTGTCGGCTCGCGCCGACATTGCGGACATTCGACCGCCCGAAACGGCTTCCTAAAACATGCCCTTCGTTCATTGAACTGGCGTGCGGTAACGAGCTACCGAACTTGAGACATTTCTTCCGTTGACCACGTGCTCGACAAATGTCTGCTATTTCCAGAAGCAGTCGGGCGTGCGCTTGAGTTGCCGATTATCCAGCACCCATCGTACCAACCAATTTTAGGCAGCCTACTGGCTAGCCAAGCTGAATTCCGGTGCTGTAAGTATGATTGTTCCAATCCGAACACGGACATGTTTATGATCCAGGAAGACCATTCCCCCTCGGTGGAATTGGTGGCGAGCTTGCGTAACGAAGCTGCGACTGCCAGACGGCAATGGGCGACTTGGCTCGGCGTGGGTTCCGCCGGTGGTGCCGTCGCACTTCTTTCTTTTGCTGCCAACTTACCCAACCCTGATCACGCTCTGCGCTTACTTGCACCTGCAATTGCGGCATTCGTAGCGGCAATAATTCTCGCGGCCCCCTCGATCCTGGCACTGGCATTTGAGCTTCAGAATGCGGCGGGTCATTATGCCGCGGCTCACAATCGGGAGTCTTTGAACGAGGCTATTAAGCGTATGCCCCTAGTAATTGCATCTCCGCGATCGCTTGCAGACGAAGCAAATCGTGAAAGGGACCACTATTTGGCCCTTGCAAATAATGAGGATTCTGAAGCCGAAGAATACTGGGTTTGGCGCAGGCGCTTGAAATGGCTGCGGGTGGGGCTAATGAGCCTGTCGGCAGGTTGCTTCGTTTTCGGTGCGATATACCCAATCTACCTCATCGAGATGAACGTTTCTTTTGCGGCTGATCACATTAATTAGAAGCGCAAGGCTTCGGCAAGAGGACTGAGGTTTTCGCCCCGAAGTCGGACATTTGAGGCGGTGAGCACGGTCCCTGAATCCTGCCGTTCGTTCAAGACCGCGCAACGCGCTGGAGGCGGCGGTCTATTGCTGACTTGCGCCGAGCCGAATGCGGCGCCAGATTGCTTCACTCGGATAGGGGTGATCGATATGTGGTGGATTCTGGGAATCGCGGCGGCGATTGCGTTCTTCCTGATGGGACGCGAAGGGCGCACGACGGCAATCGGCGGCGGCTTCACCATCGGCGTGGTCGTCGGCGTCGTCCTGGCTCTGATCTACGGCGACTGGTGGCTGGTCGGCAAGTCGGTGACCGTCGGCATCCTGATCGGGCTGGCTGCCGAGGCCCTGCCGAAGCTCCACCCGAGAAAGCCTTGAAAAAAGTGGAGTGGGCGTCAGATCTCGCCAACACAGCGACATTCGACTGCAATCTCTCGCAGCCCAATGGCCGCCGTTCATTCATGAGTGGAATGAGATAAACCTCCCACAATAAAACGCTTGCCGCGCAAATGGCTTGCAATCTTGCAGTGGCCTGAGAAAACATGACCGAGAGGGGGCGCACGAATGACCGCAATCAATACGGCCCTGCCACTTCTCAATGTACTGGGATTGTAGACCGTGGCAAACGCTGCGCTGGATATTTCGATCGCAGAAACTTTGGCACTGCTCGACAGCGACTTTGCCGAGTTCGCTGCAGGCGTCGCCAACGATCAGTATGCCGTGTGGCTGGGCGCGGGCATTTCCCTCGCTAAACTTCCCGGTCTCGAAGGGGTCGTGCAGATTGTCCTCGAGCATTTGCAAGCTAGGGTCGAGCATACCAATCCGAACTGCATATTCCGTCGCAGCCTGGACCGCATTCTTGGCCTCATCAATCTGACCGCCGATGAATGGAAAGAAGCCGACTATGCGAAACCCATGGCGGACTGGCGCGACCGCGAGCGCATCTGCAAGAATCTGACAAGTGCCTATGCGCGGATGCTCGATCAGCATCCGCAAGGCATGGATCCAGATTACTTGGTCTGGACAGCGATCGACGTTGTGGGCCGCTATGGCGATCCCGCGATCACCCCAGGGCCAGAACACCTGGGCTTGGCCGCCCTTATCACTGAGGGGACCGCGTCCGATACGGCGAGCGCGAATTGGGATCCCCTGATCGAACGGGCGACCGAGCATCTCGCCGGTGCCACGCCGGGTTTCCTGCAAGTTCGCATTCTCCCCGACGACGTGAAAGACAACAGCGCGAGAGCGCGTCTTTACAAGTTTCATGGTTGCGCCGTGCTCGCAGGCACGGGCGGCCCCGTCTACCGCGAAAAGATCGTCGGGCGAGCGTCACAAATCCATGGCTGGGATAAGAAGGGCGAGAATAAGGTCATTGCCGGCAAGTTGCTCGACCTTGCTATCTCCAAGTCAACCCTGATGCTCGGTCTGTCGACGCAAGACACCAATATCCAGACCATTTTTGTCGCCGCGCAAGAGAACCTACCGACTTCCTTTCCGACCCATCCGCCAGCTGTTGTCCTGTCGGAGAACGCGGTCGGTCCGGATCAGGTCAGCCTTCTGCAAAACTTTTACAAAACCGACTATGCCGCCAAGACCGAGGCCATCGAGGCCTCAGCGCTACTTCGGTCATACGGGCAATCGCTGCTGCCGGCATTGTGGCTGCACGTAGTCTGCGCCAAGCTCGAAGCATTCGTGACGATCGCAGCGCCCGTCCTTCCCGGCCCCGACATCGAGAAGCTTCGCGCGGCGCTTCGCGATTTGCGCGACAGCGCCGCATTTGCCGCCGCCGCCAACCGTCAGGAGGACTATATGCTGGACGCGCTCCCGGTCGCCGGTCGCACGATCAGCCTATTCCGCGACGGTAAACCGTTGGAACCGGCGGCTGGCGTCTACACACCGCTGTCGATCAACTGCGTGGCCAAGTCGCTGGCCGATCCGAACCTGCCCAGCTCGGGCCTCCCTCAGCTGGCGCTCGCCGTGGCGCTCTTGGGCCACGGGCAGGCGACTGGCGCGTGGTCCTGTTCGATCAGCGATCCGGCCAATCCGAAGTCGGGTGCCGTCCGAGTGGTCGGCAAGGTCCAAGCAGCCGAGGTGTTCTTCGCGGCGAATACCCAAGCTGCAAATCGTATTGTCACCGATGGCCGGGCGGCCGAAAACGACAATGCGATCATCGTCCATAGCCACGAGATTCCACCGGCAGCACCCCGCAATCCAAAGGCGGCGCCCGGCCGTATCTTGCCTCGCGGCCGTCGGGAGATCAGCCTGGCATCCTTGGGCGACGGTGCGACTGACCTCAACGCATTGTTCATGCGCTTCAAGTCGGAGATCCGCTTGTGACCGCAACGACGCCGATTGAGCGGGTCGCCGAGGTGTTGGAACTCGCGCAGTTCAGGCGCATGCCGACACCACTGGAGATTGGTGGCCTCGAGATCGGCGCCTTGGCGGCCTTTGTCGGCAAGCCGCCTTCGCCCGACTTGGTCGTCATCGGCGATACACTGCAGCAAACGCCCGGCGCTCTGCAGCAGACGATCGAAGGCGTGGGGCGCGCGCTCGACATGATGGGCTCACGCCGGCCGCTGACTCTGGTCGTGGTAGGCCCCCGCCCGGACTCAACGGCGCTGACCGCGCTAGCCCGGCATGCACGGGTGCTGGCCGTCGGCGAGTTGGCGGATGAGAGTGCGCTGGCTAATTGGCTCGCAGTATTGCTGCCCTTGACGCCGCCCAAGACCAATGCCGGCCGCGCCGAAGCGGCGATCGCGACGCTGCTCGCCGAGCCGGCCGACCCATTGGTTCAGGAATTTGTAGCGCTAGCAGCCCAGGGCAAGGACAGCGTGGCGACCCACTTGGCCGAGGCGATCGACGAGCTCTTCTTGCCCACCGAACCTACTGACGAAGGGGGAACCGATGCCACCTCGTCTTAAACGGCTATTAGTCGAGGACTTCCGCAGTATTCGCGGGCAGATCGATGTCTCACTCGATGCACCTGTCGTGCTCGTCCATGGTCCGAACGGCACCGGCAAAACCAGCCTGCTGTCGGCGATTGAGCTAGCACTGACGGGCGCAGTGCCCTCGCTGGCCCGGTTGGATCAGCATTATTTGGCCCACCTTCCGCACAAGCGTGCGAGCAAGAAACAGGCGTCCATTGCTCTATTGGCAGACGGCTTTGGCGAAGAAGGCAAAGGCGCATTCATCGCCGACGGCAAGGCAATCATCGGGGAGGCTCTACTGGATGATGAAGGGACGCGCTTTTACACCGAACGTTGCTATCTGGCTCAGGCGACCTTGGGGCGGCTGCTGGAGATCTACGAGCATCAGGACAATCGCAGGTCCGATTCCCCACTAACCCGTTTCGTCAAAGAGCTGCTCGGGCTTGACGCGCTCGATGCCTTGATCGAGGGCCTCCATGCTGCGGGAGACGTTCGGCGCCTTCGCGAAGTCTCGCCGTTGTTCTGGTCGGCGAGAAGCGACGCGCCAGAACTTGAAGCAAAATTGCGGGAAGCGCAGTTCCACGAAGTCGATATTCGCGAAAAGCTCACCGCGGCGGATACCAAGGTGCGGGAGTTGGCCGCGCCTTTAGCCTCGGACGGCGCGCTCATCGACATCGACACCTTGCAGACGTCAATGGCCACGCTAGCCGCTCACAGTGAGAAGCGGCTCACCGAGCTGGCCCGGCTTCGCCGCGATATCTCTGGTGCCAGTGGCCAAGTTCAGGAAGCTTCGTTGGCGGATGCTGGCGGCGCGCGCGCGCGCGCCGAAGCCGCGAATGTCGCGGCTCGCGAGGCGCTGACCGCTTGGCAGTCCGGCCAAGGCAAGGAACTCGAAACCCTTGTCACCGCGGTGCAAGCGAGCTTCCCCGATGTGCCGCCGATGGCGGCAGACCCCGCGGCCTCGCACGCGGCCGCCCTGGCTGCGGTGAGGGCTGCAGGCGTCCGCTCCGAGAAGATCAGCAAGGCTGACAGCGCAGATGCGGAATTGCTTGCTGATGTCCAAGTCGAAATTCGCCAAGGCGAGGGCCGGGTAGAACAAATCGATCGTGAGCTTGCCAGCGCCCAAGGTGCCAACCGGGAGCTCGCCGAAGCGCTGACGGCGATATCGAGCCATATCGAGAACGAGCGCTGCCCGGTTTGCGCGCGCGACTATTCGGAGTATTCGCCCACGCCGTTGGCCGAGCACATTTCGCAGGAGGTTGCTCGCTTGGTGACGGCGGCGGGCCGCGTCGAAGCGTTGGTCCGCGACCGTGGCACGACGGCTACGGCGGTAGCCACAGCCCAGCGGCGCGAGGCCGACCTGCTGGCGCGGCGCCTGCCGGCAGAGCGCCGTGACGCCATAAAATTGGAGATCGCCAATCTCACGGAATGGGTGAATAGCTTGGAAGCGCTTTCCGAGGCGGCCCAGGCCGGCACCCAGATCACCAGAGCCGCGATGCACAGCGCGCAGGTACTCGCGTCAATGAACAGCACCCAGTCGGCGGTCGCGGGTTTGCGTGCGGAGCTGACGAAACATACCGAAAGGCTCGCACTGCCGCCGCCGGCGGAGGACATCCCGCTGCAAGCCATCGTCGATGATCTCATCGCTGAGATCGCCCGGCAGGAAGCGGCGGAGACTGCCCACAAGGAGAAGTGCGACGAGGCGATCCAAACCCTCTCCATTCTCTCGGATCTCAGGACGCAGCTTAAGGAGGCCGAAGACAACTGCTCTCGCCTCTTCAAGCAGCATCAAGTTTCCACGCGTCTGTTGGCAGAGGTGGACCGCCGGATTGGTGTCGCCCGAGATCTCATCGCCAAGGCGCAAGGCGTGCGCAGCGCCGAGGTGCGGCGTGTGTTCAACGACGAGCTCAATGCCGTCTGGCGCGAACTGTTCATTCGGCTTGCGCCCGATGAAGACTTCGTCCCAGCATTTGCATGGCCCGAAGTCACCGGACAGCCAGTCGAAGCAGTGCTGGAAACGCGTTATCGCGCGGGCGGAAAGGGCGGCAATCCGAGGGCGATGCTGAGTGCCGGCAACCTCAACACGGCAGCGCTGACGCTGTTCCTAGCGCTGCACCTGTCAGTGCCGGCCACGTTGCCCTGGTTGATCATCGATGATCCGGTGCAGAGCATGGACGATGTCCATATTGCTCAATTTGCTGCCCTGCTGCGCACGCTGAAGCAGCACGGTCGGCAGGTGATAATCGCAGTGCACGATCGGCCGCTGTTCGACTACCTCGCGCTCGAACTAAGCCCGGCGTACAACGGTGATCGGCTGGTCACAATCGAGCTTGGGCGTGACGCGGACGGCATGACGACAGCGCCATGGAGCCTGATCGCATTCGAGCCTGACAAGGCGATCGCGGCCTAGCCCTGACAATGCCTCCAGCCTTATCATTAACACGGCGACTCACCCCGTCCGTGCGCAACTAGCGAACTTCCACGGTGTCCCTAGCCCCTCTTCTGCGAACGCATGCTTCTGCTGGCTGGATGTATGTCCGCTCATGGAGTTCATTGGCTAAAGTCCGGAAGGTCGAAGGGTTTCGGGCGCCGACAGGCGTACTAAAACCCGGACAGGTACGACCCGCGGTGGGTCTGGGCGTGAGCTATGGGGATTTTGGCTTCGGGCGGGTCTGTGCTGTCGGCCGGGCGCTACGTAGCAGCGGCGCGGGCTGCGTGAGCCGCGCGCATTTTCCGTGATGAGTCCGTGTTCCGGAGTGGCGTTTCGGCGCTCCATCGCAGCATTTTCGATTGGGGCCGACGACGGAGGCGAGTGTTCGCGCTTCCAGCGAGGCGGTGATCGCTGGATGGGACAGTTGCAGGCCATGCCGGATCATGGCGCGAGTTCCCGGATTGGCGGCGTCATTGTCGGCGGTGCCCGTGGCTGGCGCCAGCGTTCGAAGGTCTCGATGATCACCATGTGGCCGCCGCAGCATGGGCACGGCGGGCGATGGTCGACAGGCTCGTCGATGTTGTCATTGGCCGGTTCGGGAGCGACCTGGAGCAGTTCGCGGGCGCGTGCCAGGCTGGATTTGCGGGTAGAGCCGGCGAGCAGGCCATAGTGGCGGATGCGGTGGAAGCCGCGCGGCAGGACATGGATCAGGAAGCGGCGGATAAACTCGTCGGTCCCAAGGGTCATGACCCGTTGGCGCTCCGGGCCGTCGCGCTTGTAGTCCTTGTAGCGGAAGGTGACGCCCCTTTCGTCGAACGCGATCAGCCGCCGGTTCGAGATCGCAATGCGATGCGTGTAGCGCGAGAGGTAGGCGAGTACGGCCTGCGGTCCCGCGAACGGCGGCTTGGCATAGACCACCCAGCGCTTCTTCCGGACCGGCGACAGGTGGCGCAGGAACGTCCTGCGGTCAGCGAGCGGGGCCGCCGTGCCGAAGAACGCAAGGCGTCCGGCCTGGTGCAACTGGATCAACCGGGTCAGGAACAGGCGGCGGAACAATGCCCCCAGCACCCGGACCGGCAGCAGGAAGGCGGGACGCGACGATATCCAACTGGCACCATCGGGAGCAATGCCGCCTCCCGGCACGATCATGTGAACGTGCGGATGATGGGTCATCGCCGAGCCCCAGGTGTGGAGCACGGCGGTGATCCCGATCCGCGCGCCGAGATGCTTCGGATCCGCCGCGATAGTCAGCATCGTTTCCGACGCTGCCTTGAACAGCAGGTCGTAGACCACCGCCTTGTTCTGCCAGGCGATGTCAGCGATCTCGGCGGGCAGCGTGAACACGACGTGGAAGTAGCCGACCGGGAGCAGGTCGGCCTCGCGCGCAGCCAGCCAGTCGCGCGCCGCAGCGCCCTGGCATTTGGGGCAATGTCGGTTGCGGCACGTAATGTGGAACGCCCATTACATGCCTTATGGGCAGATCCAGTAATGGGGAGCTGGCGACTGCACCGCCAGTATTTTCCCGTGGATCGTCGATTTTCACTCTTCATAACATGGTGCCGGTGGTGCCCCGTCTGCTCGGCCACTGACGGCCGATTACGAGCGGGGACAAACATGTTGGAGATCTACTTTTCTTCGTTGAAGACGCTGGAGCATCTGCGCAGCGGGCCGTGCGGACCATTTCTAGATAGCTTTGCCGGTTCGCTCGAACGGCGGGGCTATGGACCCGATACGGCGGTGCGCTATCTGCGAGCGGCAGCTCACGTTGGCCACGTCATGGCCGAGCGCGATGCCAGCGTAAGCGATATCGATTTAGCAGCGTTCGAACTGCATTTGAGGACGTGCCGATGCCCGCGCGCCAAGGGAGGACGTCGCAACCATCACACTATCTACGGTGCGAGGCTTTTTCGTCGGCACCTCGAGAAAATAGGTGTGTGCAAGCCCGCAGTCGCCGCGATGCGCCCTGCTGAACCGCAGTTGGTCGCCGACTTTAAAGCATGGCTCAGCAAGCATCGCGGTGTATCTGATGCGACCATCGGGCTATATGTGCGCAACGCGATCAGTTTCATGGCGGCACTTGGAGCGGGGCCGACACATTGGTGTCCCGCCGATATTCGCTGCTATTTCATGACGCGCGTGAGCACATGCGGGCGCGGCACCATCGAGAAGATGACTACGAGCCTGCGGGCGTTCTTGCGCTACCTCGCCACGCAAGGGCACTGCCGCGCCGGCCTCGACAATGCCGTTCCGGCCTATGCCCATTGGCAGCTTGCCGAGATGCCGCGATATCTATCGAGCGAACAGGTCAGTCGCTTGATTGCCGCCTGCGATGGAGACGCCGGCGCGCGCAGGCGAGATCGCGCCATTGTTCTGCTGTTGGCTCGCCTCGGACTGAGGGCCGGCGACGTGGCACAGCTCCGCCTCATCGATATCGAGTGGCAGGCGGGTTCGCTGCGGGTCACGGGTAAGTCGAGCCATGAAGTTCGCTTGCCGCTGCCCCAGGACGTCGGGGATGCGGTCGCAGCCTATCTCGAATGCCGACCGTCTTTCTGCCGAAGTGATCGCGTGTTCCTGAGCACGATCGCGCCCAGTCGCCCGTTCTTGAACGGTGACGCCGTTTCTTCGGTGGTCAGGCGCGTCATGAAGCGGGCTGGCCTCATGACACCGTTCAAGGGCGCGCACGTCCTACGCCACACCGCGGCAACAGAGATGCTGCGCCACGGGGTACCGCTCGACAAGATCGGCCTGGTCCTCCGACATAGTGGGATCGACACGACGGCCCACTACGCCAAAGCCGATGTCGCTCTTTTGAAACAGGTGGCGCAGCCATGGCCGGAGGTGCTCTGATGTTGAAGACCATAGAGACCTATCTCGCACTGCGGCGTACCACGGGCTTTGCGATGTCGAATGCCGAGTATCTGCTCAAAAGCTTCGCCGACTTCGCGGCTGAGCGCGGACAGGCGTATGTTCAAACGCAAACAGCCATCGATTGGGCCGCACTGGGACCGTCAATTGCACAGCGCGACGCTCGGCTGAAAGCTGTCTGCCGCTTCGCGCGCCATATCCGCATCGAAGACTTGCGGCATGAATTGCCCCCGGGCAATCACTTCGGTGCCCGCAAAAGGCGCCGACCACCGCACATTTACTCGGGCACGGAGATCGCTCGCCTGATCGAAACCGCTGGCCAGCTTCGACCTCAAGGGAGCCTGCGCCCGCTGACTTACGCGACCCTAATAGCCCTACTCGCAGCCACAGGATTGCGTATCTCAGAAGCCCTTAAGCTCACGTTCGCCGACATATCGGGCGACGGTTTGCTGATCCGCGAGACCAAGTTCCGGAAGACCCGTCTTGTGCCTCTGCACGATACGGCGGCGGCAGGCTTGCAACGCTACCTGCAGCGCCGCGGCCCCGGCTCGGGAGATGATTCTGTGTTCGCCGATGCACATGGCCAGCCACTGCGCTACATCGCAGTCAAAGAGACCTTTGACAGGCTGGTTGGCAAAGCTGGCATCCGGCCATCGTCGGCGCGCCGCCCGCGGCTGCATGATCTGCGGCACACATTCGCGGTGCGGGCATTACAAGACAGTCCGACGGGTCGAAATCGGTGCGGTGCGCATATGGTCGCGCTCGCAACGTACATGGGGCACGTCAACATCTACGCCACCTATTGGTATCTGGAGGCAACCGCCGACCTCGTGCGCGACATCGCCATGGCCAGCGATGCGTTCATGTCTGAGGGGAAGCGAGCATGACACCCATCGCTCCCCTCATCGAAGCGTTCCTGCGCGAAACACTCGTCCATCATCGTGGCGCTAGCCGACACACCTGCGATTCTTACGCTCAGAGTTTCCAGCTCCTGTTCGAGTTCGCGGCTGAAAGGCTCAAGAACAGACCATCCAGGTTGATGCTGGAGCAGATCGATGCCGGTTTGGTCAGCGCCTTCCTCGAGCATCTTGAGGACCATCGTCATAACGCCGCCGTGACGCGAAACGTTCGCTTGGCGGCCATCAAGTCGTTCTTCCGCTTCCTCGAATACCGACAGCCGGCGGCCCTCGATCAGGTCCGTCGCGTGCTTGCGATCCCGTTCAAGAAGACCGAAACGCGTCTCGTTCCCTATCTACTACGCGAGGAACTGCAGGCGCTTCTCGACGCTCCAGACCCGGCAACGCGCGACGGCATCCGCGACCGAGCAATGTTGCATGTCGCCGTGTGTGCAGGGTTGCGCGTCTCGGAACTTACTGGCCTGACAATCGACAATATCGACATGGCGTCGATGAGCATACGCGTCGTCGGCAAGGGACGGCGGGAACGAGCGCTGCCGCTGTGGAAGCCGGCAGCCACCGCACTCCGCTCATGGCTCGCCATTCGTGGAAAGGTTGCGACGCCCGAAGTGTTCGTCAGTGCACGCGGTGAAGCGTTGAGCCGATGGGGCTTCGCCTATCTACTCAAGCAGCACACCGCAGCCGCGGCACGGCAACAGCCAGGGCTCGCCAAAAAGCGTGTCTCGCCACATGTCCTCAGGCACACCTGCGCGATGATCATCCTGCAGGCGACCCAAGACATCCGGAAAGTATCGCTGTGGCTGGGCCATGCTACGATGACGACCACCGAAGTCTATACGCGCGGAGATCCAACCGAAAAGCTCGAAGCCATAGAAGCGGTCGTGCCGCCGCATCTGCGTCGTGGGACATTCCAACCAACCGACAAGCTGATGGCGCTGCTGAAGAGCACAACGTAATGGTGAGCGGGGCTGGCAGCGAAATGGGTCGACGAAGCCACCAAGTCGCTCCAGCTCCCCATTACTGGATCTGCCCATAAGGCATGAGTTGTAGGCGATCCGCCAGTGCCCGCAGTCTTCGCAGGCCTCGACGTGGCCGCCCAGCGCTGCAGTCCGACAGTTCTCGATCGCCGTCATCACCTTGAGCTGGACGAGGTTCAGATGCCCGGCATGGGTAGCCCGATAGCCTGGTCCGGCAGCACGGAAGATGTCGGCGACCTCAATCGAGGTGCGCACCGGCTCAACCGGGCGGCAACCCTTGCGGCCCTGGGAACATGCCCAGGCGGTCAAGCGGGCTGACCACGGCCTTCACCGTTTTGGTTGCCACCCGGGTGTACAGCGTCGTGGTCTGCAACTGGGAATGTCCCAGCAGCACCTGGATGATCCGGACATCGACGCCGTCTTCGAGCAAGTGGGTTGCGAAGCTATGGCGCAATGTATGCGGCCCGACCCGCTTGGTGATGCCGGCGGCATGGGCTGCTTCTGCAGCTATGCGGTGGACTTGCCGGGTGCTGATCGGCTTGAGGTAATGCATGCCCGGGAACAGCCAGCCATCGGGATGCATCACGCCCTCCTTGCGCCCGATCTTCCACCATTCCCGCAGGAGGACGAGCAGGTCCTGGGCGAGCATGGCATTGCGATCCCCGCCGCCTTTGCCGCACTCGACCCGGAGCAACATGCGTTCGCTGTCGATATCCCGGACCTTGAGGCGGGACACTTCTCCTGCGCGCAGGCCGGCTCCATAGGCAACGGACAGGATCGCCTGGTGCTTGATACTGGTCGTGGCATTCAGCATCCGGCCCACTTCGTCCCGGCTGAGCACGGTCGGCAATCCGCGAGGATGCTTCACCCGGTGGAGCTTGCGGGTCAGGTCAGGACGATCCAGCGTTCGGATGTAGAAGAACCGCAGCGCTGACACGGCGGTGTTCATGGCCGGGGCACCGAACCCCATCTCCGACTGCTCTATCTGGTAACGGCGCAGATCTTCATCTGTCGCCGTGTCGGGCGGCCGCCCAAGCCAGATCGCGAACCGCTCGACATCGCGCAAGTAGTTGCGCTGCGTCGTCCGGCAAAGACGATGCAGCTTCATATCCTCGATCATCCGCTCGCGAAGCGTGGTGGCGGGCGCTGGCATAGTGATATTGGTCATGTTCGACTCCTCGGTTGAAGGAGCCGAAAGCGTCTGCCTCTCAGTCGCGAGGCTCAACCAAGGCGCGTTGTAAGCAGGACTTTCACAACATCAGGTCCAGCGCTATTCCCGCGACAGCGGGTTCGTACATGTCCGACGTAACCGACGTTGCGGCGCGGCCAAGCAAGGATCTGAATATGTCCGATGTTTGGATTCTGGAAACGTCCCGTGAGCGGCAAAAAAGGGTCGGCAGGAGAAACGCTAATGTGGTGAGAATCTCTGCGGATTGGCCGCCAGCGCGGACCTTTTCACGGCTAACCGTCGTAATTCGATGATGTCCAATCTTCCCGACCCTGCCGGACGCGTAGAATGATGACCTCGCCCTCATCTCCTACATCATAAATCACCAGGTGGGCCTTGTAGGGATGCACGCGAACTGGCGGCGAGATTTCCTCTCGCAAGCGCGCGGCATGGGGCTAGTCTGCGAGAAACGCGAAAATCGCACTCAGCCCTTCGTGATAAGCGTCAGCCTGCGGCAAGCCAAACTGCTCGATGCCTTCCAGAAAAATGGCTGTCAGATCGTCGGCTGCAGCGCGTGTTAAGTGAAAACGTGGCACAGTCAGGCTTGCAGGCCTGCCTGGCTGATCGCTCGCGCCCGGATATCCGCCATCGTCTCATCGCTCAGACCGCCAGCTCGGGCGTCGTCGACAAGGCGCTGCATGGCGGCAATCTTGTCGGCGCGTTCCTGGTCACGGCGGATAAGATCGCGCACATAGTCGCTGGCATTGCTATACCGACCAGTATCAGCTTGCGCTTCCACCCATTGCTTCATCGGATCGGGCAGTGAGATGTTCATCGTAGCCATGGCAACCTCCATGCCCTGAAATAGCAAAAATTGGCAAAGCTTGTCAATTTCTGCTCAGCCATGACCTACCCCCACGAATAGGGACAATTATGCAGCCGACGCCTCGCAGCACCTCCCCCTGCGGCTGCCAGACGTTCTTCCGTTGGCCAATTCTGGCTATCGGAGAATGAACATGGAAATGCCTGAAACCCAACCTACATCCGCCAAGCGTCAGGTCTGGAACGCAGGTCGCGCTGTCGGCGCGAAGCGGGCGCTGAAGCCGAAGCAAATTTGGGAGATCCGCTTTTACCTCAATCAGCGTCGTCGCCTTCGAGACCGGGCTCTGTTCGACCTGGCGATCGACAGCAAATTGCGTGGTTGTGATCTCGTGCAAATGAAAATCGGCGACATCGTCAGCGGCGGGCAGATCCGAACACGCGCCATCGTGATGCAGTGGAAGCTGCCGTTTAAAGCCCGGTTGGCGAACGACGCATTTTGGTTGGAGATGTTGGAAGCGAGCCTTCAGATTGAGCTGAGGTGGGAAGCGAGAACCGAAGCTGTTTCGAGCAGGCCGTTAGCTTCCATGGCCCGTAAAAATTCTTCAGGGGACATTTGAGGTCGCTTAAGGCGCTCGCGCATTTCACGGATTGCAGCAATCGCCCTCCCCTCATCAAGGGCAATCGTGTCAGCAATGAAGTCATCGGCAGTTCGTGCCTCAATGTTGAGTTTGCCAAGGATGACAGCCGGGAAATCCTTTAGATTCTCGGTAACGAGGTCTTGGGCTTGCGTTTTGACGGCAGCGGCGATGACGTGTTCGTCATCAGGATCGGGTAAGCCAAACTGCGCGCTAACAATCAGCTCAAAATCTTCGACCATTGCTTCTGGGAAGGCCGTCTGCATGGCCCTTATCGCTCGCGCCCCTCGTGCCTCAGGATCATCGAGATCGCGCTCGCGGGCCATCTTGATCAGAGCTGCTTTAGTCTCGTTAAGAATGGGCACTGACCAGCGAATGCGGAAAAATACGGCTTCGGCAAGCGACAGCAGCAAATTGCGCCGCCAGACACTGACGAGCGTACAGGCATCAATTAGGGCAGTGTAGCGCTGGGTCAGACCAAGTCGGCATCGCCGCTGATGAGTTCGTCGAGGGCGCGCGAACGTTCATCATCGCGTTGCGCCTTGTAGCGGAACACGTCATCGGCCCGGATACGACGATGTCGCCCTACCAGAGTGTGGGGCATTGCCTCCTGCTCAAGCAGCTTGATCAGATAGGGACGTGACACATTGAGTAGGTCTGCAGCTTGCTGGGTCGTCAGCATTTCCTGGATCGGCACGAGTGTTACTGCACTGCCGCTGCCGATATAACGTAGCAATTCAAGAAACAGGTCAGACATGGCGGGAGTGAGAGTAATTTCGACCGGCTTCTTCGATTCCGGCTCCCGGACACGCAAGGTTGCTTCGCCCGACTTTTGGGCAACAAGCACGCGACGTAGCTGGTTAGCGATCTGGCGGTCATCAGCCGACGGCATATGGCCGCCGAACGGCTCTGAATGCGCAGGCAATGTCATGGGAACTCTCCGTGGTAGAGCAATTCAATAACTCATATTCGAAATAAACGCAACGAAAATTGGTTCCCCTGGGGAGGGGCAACCTTCCCATCGCCCTATCAGCCGGTCTGTTTGCAGCGAGAATCGCCAGATGGCCTTCAGTTCCAAGGTAGCATAATTAAGATAGGTAACTGGCGTGGAACCCTGGGCCCCCTAACGCTTGGAGTGAATCGATGGAACGGAGCGGTTCGAGCCCGGAGCAGCAGCGCAACGCGGCAATCTATGTTGCCGTAACGGATGGGGCGACCTTCGGGCAGCTTGCTCAGAAGTATGCCATCAGCAAGGTGCGCGTGCAGAAAGCCTACGCTCGAGAGCGAGAAAACGTATCTGAGCGGCCGAAAGGGGTGGCTCCCTTCCATGGGACCGGCAGCTTGAAACATCACCCTTTCCCGCACCGCCAAACCGGGATGCCGAGCTTCTTCGCCTTGTCTGCAAGGTTGTCCTGAATGCCTGTGCCCGGAAAGGCAAGAACGCCCACGGGCACGACTTCGAGCATCTGATCATTGCGCCTGAAGGGTGCTGCGCGTCCGTGCCTGGCCCAGTCCGGTGCAAACCCGATCTGCGGAACGCTGCGGTGATCGGCCCAGCGCGAAGCAATCTTTTCTGCGCCTTTCGGGGACTTGCCATGCATCAGAACCATGTCGGGATGCTTGGCGTGAACCTGGTCGAGCTTGGCCCAGATCAACTTGTGGTCGTTGAACTCCAAGCCACCGGTAAAGGCAATCTTTGGACCTTCGGGCAACAGCACGTGGTTCTGCGCGCGCTTGCGAGCCGCGATAAAGTCGCGGCTGTCGATCATCGCCGAGGTGAGATTGCGGTGATTGACACGGGAACCGCTGCGAGGAAGCCATGCCTTTCCTGCGCGGCGCTCGTAATGCTCGCCCGCCTGATCGCGCATGAGTTCGAAGGCATCCTGCCGTTCCACCAGCGTGCGGCCCTGTGCAATCAGCCGCTCCAGTTCGACGGATCGCACTTCGCTACCGTCCTGTTCACGCTGCGAACGGCGCTGCGCCTGTTCGTTATCGTCTAGTTCGCGGTTGGCGCGTTCGGCGGCGCGATGGAAGACGTTCGCGGTGGACCAGAGCAGATCGTCAAGATCGGGTTCCATGCGCGTGTCGTCAAGGGTAGCGATCAAGGCATCGAAGATGTCGGCGATCGCACCGGCCAGCATGTTGCCGTCGGGAAGCGGTCTGGGGTCCGGTTCGTCCTCGAAGGGGCGATAGCCGTACAATTGCAGTTCGGTCAGTACGTGATCGGTTGGGCAGGATGTACTGGTATGCTCAAGCTCGTTCGATTGCCTCACGGGATGCTCCATCGCCTCATGCCGCGCCCCTCGCGGCCTTCGTGGCGACAAAAGCCGTCGGGACGAGCGGGCTGGCACCCGGCGCGGCAGCGACGGGCCGAAGCGACAAGCGAAGGACCGAAGGCGGCGACTATTTTGGTTCGCGATGGCAAAGCGCTCCGATACGGAGCGCGCCGGAAAATAGTCGCCGCAAAGGTTGCCCGGCCGGGCGGCTTGACGGCCGATCGCCCTCTCGAAGGCCAGGGCGCGGCTTTGCTGAGAGGGAGACTATCCTGCGAGACGATGGCCGATAAAGGCTATCACGATCGTCCTTGTCCCTACGCAGAGGGTGCCAGGAAGAGTGCTGCATCTTGAGTCGCCATAGGAACACGCAGACGCTCGCGGACCGCGTCGATGCCGAGATGCCGCAAGTCGTCGTTGAAGTCGTCCAATGCGGGCTGCAGCGCGATAACCTCAATGCCGGCCTGTCCCCCCTGTCCTTGAGTGCCGCGAGTACGCCCTCGCCTGCCGGATCGACGTCTTGTGCGACATAGAGCCTGCGCAAGGATGCTGGAAATGCGATCGCGGCAAGGTGGGCGGCGGAGAGTGCGGCCAGCATGGGCATGGTCGGCAGAGCGCAGCGAAGCGACAGGACGGTCTCAATGCCCTCGCCAGCAGCCATGACCGGCCCTGCTTTGCCAAAGCGCACAGCGTTTCCAAGCAAATCGCCGAGCGCCCGGCGCGAGGTTGCAACAGGCGCCTTGCCGAGTGTTTCCTCGTTGAAACCGTCAGGATCGAGCCAGGTGCGATGAATGCCGGTAATCTTGCCGTTCTGGTCGGTGACCGCCGCAAGCATGGCAGGCCAGTGCTCCGTCGGGCAATCTTCATAAGTCCGGTAGTAACAGTGAGGATGGAAACGCAGGGCCTCGGCTGGGATTGGCGAAGCGATGCCCCGGCCCTGCAAGTAGGATTGAGCAAGCGTGCCCTCGATCGGTGCGCCCATGGCAAATAGGCGGCGGGCCGCATTTCGTTTTCCGGATGATGCATTGGATCTGGCTTGCCGGAGGGGCGAGGCTTGGGGCTCTGCAGGTGGCAAGCGAAGAAAGCGGCGTGCCTCATCCGTCACGTCCCCGAAATCGACCAATCCGCATGTCTCGCGGATCACGTCGAGCAGATCGCCGTGCTCGCCCGTCGCCGCATCGGTCCACTTTCCGGCGACACCCTTGGCCGTGTCGCTGAGGCGCACGTACATCGAGCGCCCAGCGGTATTGCGTACATCACCCACCTGCCAGTAGTTGCCCTGCCGTGTGCCGTGGTAGAGGTAATGCCGGCACACCAGTTCTGCCCGGTCGGCAAGGGCGCGCGCCAGGTCGTGTGCTGTCTCGATCATGATGGTCCTCCATGCAAAAGGCCCGCCGTCGTCACGCTGGCGAAGCAGCGCTTCGCGGGTGATGCCGATTGGGCGGGCCAGTCGCGTTGTTGCCGGTGCCTATTCGGCTGCGATTATCTCCGCGTCGGCATCATTGTCTGCGACCAGGGCAGATTCGCCGATATCCGTTTCGCCGCCGGACGCTTGCGTTTCTTCGCCTGCGGCCTCGCCGTCGGTGGAATCGGCCGGCAAGAGCGCGATCGACGCGCCGCCCGGAGTGCGAAGTGGCTCGGGTAGCCAGCCCGTATCGGCCAACAGTTCTTCGGCCTGCGAGGCCATGTCGCCTTTCTTGAGGTGCGCAATGCGATCGGCGGCATCGTGCCCCCTGCCTTCGGCGACTGCCTGCAGGATTCGCGCCTTTGTGACCCGACCAAGGAACTGGTCGACGGTGGGCCGCCATCCGGCACGCACCATGTCGAGAGCCGCGGTCGCGGCCAGTTGGTCGGCATGTGCGAGTGCGCGCGGTCTGCGGTTCCAGGCTTCGTGCACGGCATTGACCGACATGCTGACGACATGCGCGAAGAGTGCCCGGCGCCGGGCCTCGTCCCAATCGCCAAGTGCCTCCCACAGTTCCGCGGATTCCTTGGGGAGCAATGCGGCCCAATCGTCATGGCGGGTGCGGATTGCCTGCGCGCAGGCACTGTCATTGAGCCCCGGCGCCTGCGCCCCGAAACTCACGCTCTTGAGATCGAGGTCCAGGCAACTGTCCGTGCGGTAATGGTAGAAGACCTGGAGAGTCAGGGCGTGGAGCGCGGCGAGGAAGGCAATGTCGGGCTCATCGCCAAGAGCCTGACGCAGGGCCAGTGTACGATGCGCCGACAATTCAGTCATGAGCCGATCGGAGATCGGGGAAAGGCCCTCGTCCTCCACCGCCTCGGACTGCGGCGATCCGGCTTCCCCCGTCAGACACGCCTCACCGGCATCGCCCATGGCAGCGGCAATCGCATCGCTGGGTTCCGGTTCACCGAGGCATTCGAGCGGCTGTTCGTCCTCGGGACGCACATAGCCCCGCTCGATACGCAGCACGCCGCCCGGTGCAATGCTGACGAAGGCCCCTGCCCGCGCCATGTCGTCGGGTTCGAAACGCAAGGGCCGGGCTTCGAACGCTTCAAGGGCCGTCTCGAGTTCACCGAAGCGTGCGTCGATATCATCGGGCAACTCGTCGGCGCTCGCATATTCCTCCGACAGTCGGTCATATTCAGCCTGCGATGCCTCGCGGGAAGTTTCCTCTTCTGCGGTCAGAGGCGAAGATTCACCGAACAATTGGCGCAGACCAAAGGTATGGCCGTAGGGAAAGTCGGGGGCCGTCTCGACCCACTTCCAGCCTTCCGCAGCAACGGCGGCAGCCTCCTCGTTCAGACGCTCGGTCACAAGCATGTCGACGAGCGCGACGTCCTGCAGCCACCCGCCATCGTCACCCTGAAACAGGTCGCGCATGATCGTGCCGCCGGCTTCAAGATAGGGATCGAGGCCGATGAACTGCACGCGCTTATCCGATGCACGAACCGATTCCTCGGTCAGCAGGCGCCGGATGGTATGGGGGTGTTTGTCGTAGGCCCGATTTAACTGTTCATAGGCCTGTTCCTGGCGCTCGTGATCACTCGACACCGTAAAGGCCATGAGTTGATCAAGGCTCAGACCGTCCTCGGCATAGACCTCGAGCAAGCGCGGCGACACCGACGCGAGCTTCAACCGCTGCCGGACGACACTGACCGAAACGAAGAAAGCCGCGGCGATTTCCTCTTCGAACTGGCCCTTCTCGCGTAGGGCCAGAAACGCGCGGAACTGGTCGAGAGGATGCAAGGGTGCGCGCTGCACGTTTTCAGCAAGCGAGTCTTCCTCGGCAAGTCCCTCTGCGCGTACGATGCAGGGC
The DNA here is from genome assembly GCF_001368935.1 of Novosphingobium sp. KN65.2. NCBI lineage: Bacteria > Pseudomonadati > Pseudomonadota > Alphaproteobacteria > Sphingomonadales > Sphingomonadaceae > Novosphingobium > Novosphingobium sp. KN65.2. The sequence continues at coordinate 42,063 of NZ_CCBH010000196.1, read as the reverse complement.
ACCGGCGCAGTGCGGGTAAGGCGCTTCTGCTTCACCAGCAGTTCGAGCGCGCGGTAACGGCGCCCGCCTGCCGGAATCTCGAACATGCCGGTCTCGGCACCGGCCTCGTCAGTGACAGGGCGTACGCTCAGGCCCTGGAGCAGGCCGCGACGCACGATGTCCTCGGCCAGTTCCTCGATCGAGACACCGGCCTTGATACGCCGGACATTCGATTGGCTCAGCATCAGCTTGTTGAAGGGAATGTCGCTCGACGTCGACAGGGTGATCTTCTTTGCAGCAGTAGCCATGGAAATGTACTCCGCGACAGGCAGCCGGGAGCCTCTCTCCCAGCTTTCCAACCCGTCACGAACGAGGGCACCGCCCTCTGACTCTGAGAGGACGGCGCCAGGCAGCGACAGCTGCGAGCGAGGAACGGACACCGCCGGAGGCATCAGGATCGACGCCTCCGGTTGCCCCCCCCGAAGTCAGGAAGCGCGATCGAAGAGCTTCTTGGCCCGGCCCTCGAGGTCGAGCCTTGCATCCTGGTTGGTCTTGCGACGTGCGAGGGCGGTGATGCCCTGGACGAAGTCGAACACGCTCGTGGGCGGATGCCCTTCCTCGGCAAGAACCGTGTCCACGATCCTGGTGGTGTCGGCGCGCGAGAAGCCCCGCTTACGCAGGAATTCGACGCGGTCCTCATCGCTGCGCGCAACGATCCGTTCGCGAGCCGCCTTGATGCCGTTGACGAAGGGCATGGGCGATGAATCGGCAAAGCGCGTCAAGGCCGGCGCCGCCTCATGGGCGAAACGCGACGCGGCATACTTGGAATGGCGGATCGAGATTTCCTGAAAGTCCTCGACGCCCCACAAATTGCGGTTCTGGCACACAGCCCGCAGATAGAAGCTCGCGATGCCGAGCGTCCTGGCACCCACTTCGGAATTCCAGCAATAGAAGCCGCGGAAGAACAGGTCCGGGGATCCGTCGGGCAGCTTGCCCGCCTCGATCGGGTTCAAATCGTCGACGAGGAACAGGAAGATGTCGCGATCGGAGGCGTAAAGCGTGGTCGTATTGCGGGTCACATCGACATGGGGATTGTAGATGCCGGTCGACCAGTCGAGCACGCCGGGTACCTTCCAGCGCGTATCGCCGGTTCCGTTGCCGGCAATGCGCTGCACGGCGGATACCAGTTCGTGGTCGAAAATGCGCCCGTAGTCGGGCCCGGTCACGGCCCGCAGTTCGACACGGCCATCCTCGGCCTCGAGCGTTTTCACCTGCTCTGCACGATGCGACGTCAGGCCATACTGGAGGTTGATACCGGCCAGCGGCGCGGGCAGCTGGCGCAGATAGGCGGCCGGTGCGCCAACCAGGCTGGCGAGCTGACCGAAACTCCAGTGCGTGGGCGCAACCGGCCGGTCTGAGCCCGGCAGCATCAGCGATAGGCGCTCTGCATCATCGCGGCTCGCCTCCACACGGATCGCGGCACTCTCCAGCGTCCGGGTCCGGCTGCGCTCGGCACGGCCGCGAACGGCACCGAACAGATCGGACAGTGAGAGATAGCGCTCGTCATCGGGCCGGGAAAGCCATTCCGAAGAGACGCGCGAGATGCTGTCACCGCGCGTGACATCGACCTTATAGCCGACGCTGCGACCGGGCTCGCCGTCCAGAACTTCCACCTGTGTCATGGGAAATCTCCATGACGGGCGCCGGGAGCCTCTCTCCCAGCTCAAAACCCGTCACGGCCAATCCCCTTCCCTCCTCTAACTCTCTCACTCGGAACGGACGCAACGCACCTCGCTAGAGAAGCGTGACACCTCATACTGATCGAATGAGGACAGCAGTTGGCGCCGTGGCGACAAATTATCGATATCGGGGACCCGCATCTTCGATTGACTGACCCCTATGCAACAAGAGCCTTGCGACACAGGGATTACGAAGGACGCCTGCATATTCGTGAGGCTCGGCCTACGACAGTCTGCTCTCCAAACGCATCACCAGATCCATACGCTCGTGAAGGATTGCGACGATGAGCGCCGGTTCGGCCTCGCGTGACAGACAAAAGATAAAGTGATGTTCGCAGTGAACCATCCGAAGTCCCGGGTGAAGTTCACTCATCTCCTTGAACGCTCCGTGCCCACTCGCAAGGCGAACCATACCTTGTTCGAGCTTGAAAACGTAGGAACGGACCTGCTCGTTTCCCCATTGCTTGCGGGTATATCGGATGATCGAACGCAAGTCGTCTTCGGCTGCCGCCGTTAAAACATAGGGAGCAGTCAATCCCGGCTATCCCCGCCGAGTTCTTCATCCAGTATCGTGCCAACGCTCTTGGCTGAAATGCCGCCCGCCAGACCTTGGGCAACGCGCTCATTCAGAAGTGCTTTCAGTTCCAGCCATGCCTCATCGGTACCCGCATTGGTCGGAAAAAGCCGTTCGATCGCATATTGCCTGATCGTCTTGCCTTGCAAGGCTGCCAAGGCCTTCAAGCTCTGGTGCTGTTGTTCAGAAATGTCGATTGTAAGCCGACTCATGGGAACCTCGCCAATTTCTACAAACCCACATTAGCACAAATGTGGGTTTGTAGTCATGCCCGCCTGCCGAAAGCAAAGTCGCAGCGCGTCATGCACTGAATGGCGTGGACTATCCTCTCATCGCAACTCTATTGATAATGACTTGCAAGTGCATGAGATCTTCCCTATCCGCCCGGCCGGAAGGGAGATCTCATGACCGTCAAAATTCGCCACGCATTGCTCGTTTTGCCCATGGCTGTTGGCTCGGCACCGGCCCTCGCCCAGACTCCGGTCAATTTTGATGCGAAGGCAGATGCTCCAATTATCGTAACCGCGGCACGCACCGAGTTGCCCGCCAATGCCTTGCCGATGACGATCGATGTTCTCGACAATGCGACCCTTGCACAGCAAGTGGCGATCGGCGGTTCCGTCGTCGATGCGGTGTCCGCCCTCACGCCGTCCTTCTCACCGACCCGCCAGAAGCTGTCGGGAGCCGGCGAAACCCTGCGTGGCCGATCCCCGCTTTATGCGATCAACGGCATTCCCCAGACAGCCCCGCTGCGCGATGGCGCCCGCGACGGCTTCACCATCGATCCGTTCTTCGTCGACCGGGTCGAGGTGATTTACGGGTCGAACGCACTTCAGGGCATCGGCGGCACCGGCGGCATCGTCAACCAGGTGACGGTGAGCCCTCCGCAACATGACGGGATTTCCGGGCGCGTGCTGGTGCAAGGGAACGCAAACACAGGCTTCAGCAGCGACGGTATCGGCGGCAAGATCGCAGGCCTGATCGGATGGCGCGGCGGACGCTTCGACGCAACCGTTGGCGCTGCCTTTCACAAGCGCGGCGTCTACTACGATGGCAAGGGTCGCCGCATCGGCGCTGACCTGACTCAGGGTGAAACCCAGGATAGCCGCTCCTGGTCCTTCTTCGGCCGCTTCGGCTATGCGCTTTCGGATACGGCACGCCTCGACCTGATGCTGAGCCGTTTCGAACTGGAAGGCGAAGGCGACTACGTCCCCGAGAATGGCGACTATACCATCGACCTGCCCACCACATCGGTGCGTGGGACACCGCCTGGCAAGTCGGCGACGAACCGCACGGAAAGCGCGGCACTGACGCTGACCGATAGCGACCTGTGGGGCGGCAGCCTCATGGCCCAGCTGTTCTGGAACCGCTCGCGCGACACCTACGGCGGCGAACCGGTCATCGCCGGCGAGCAATTCATCGCCACCTTCCAGGACGCCTCCATCGCGCCCATCGGCACGCTGTTCGATCAGTCGCAGAACCGTAGCCGCAAGTATGGCGGCAAGCTCTCGTACGAGCGCAAGGTTCCCGGTCTGGAGGCCCTGACGGCGACGCTCGGTCTCGACGTTCTGTACGATGCGACCGAGCAGCGGCTGATCGCTACCGATCGCAACTGGGTTCCACCCACGGATTATCGCAGCATCGCGCCCTTCGCGCAGTTCAACCTGGCGCTGCTGGACGACAAGCTGCGCTTTGCCGGCGGCGTGCGCTACGAAGACGTGAAGATCTCCATCGACGACTACACGACGCTGGCCAGCTACGGCGGCTTCGCCGTTTCGGGAGGCACCCCCAAGTTCAGCGACACGCTGTTCAACGGCGGCGTCATTCTGGAACCGGTCGCCGGCCTGCGCGCCTATGCCAGTTATGCGGAAGGCTACACCGTTCCCGACGTTGGCCGCATCGCACGCGCCGTCAACTCGGCAGGCGTGGACATCGACGACTACGTGAACATCAGTCCGATCGTCTCCAACAACCGCGAAATCGGCATGGAGGCCAAGCGCGGCCCCCTCGATGCGAGCGCCGCCTACTTCTGGTCGACGAGCAAGAACGGTTCGCTATTGGTGCGGACCGGCGGTGTCTTCGAGGTCCAGCGCCAGCGGGTCGAGATCGAGGGTATCGAGATCAACCTGTCGGCCAGGACGCCTGTCCCGGGACTCACGCTCTCGGCAGGCTACGCCCATCTCGAAGGCCGCACCGATGGTTCGAATGACGGCATCGACAAGGTAGACCGGGACCTCGATGGCGCCAACATCTCGCCGGATCGCCTGAACCTGGCGGCCAGCTATCGCAGCGGACCATTCTCTGCGCGGGTTCAGACGCTACTTTTCCTGTCCCGCAAATTCGAACGGACGCCAGGCAATTTCAATGAGACTTACGCCTTCGACGGCTACGATGTCACCGACATCAGCCTGCGCTATGAGACCGGCTTCGGTGCCCTGACACTCGCGGCGCAGAATATCTTCGATACGTTCTACATCGACTATTATACCCAAACCGTCCGCCCCACCGACAACGCGCACTTCTTTGCCGGACGCGGCCGCAACTTCACGTTCGGTTGGGACTATCGCTTCTGATGTGTCGGCATTCATGAAGCTGCTCGACAGTGTGCACCGCTGGACAGGAGGCCTCATCGGCCTCCTGCTGGCGCTCCTCGGCCTCACGGGGACGATCCTGCTGCACAAGGACGCCTGGATCACGCTGCCTCATGGCAACGATCCCCAAATGCAGGAGACGTCCCTACTCGCCGAAACGACGCAGCGCCTCATGACGGATGCCGCAAACAGGCCGCAATCGATCACTTTCGCGACTGCCGACTTCGGGCTCGATCGCCTGAGCTTTGCCGATGGCGCAGGTGCCTACGTCACGCAGACAGGCGATCCGGTGACAGACTGGTCCAGTCAATGGCAACGACCCGAGCTTTGGATCTTCGATTTTCACCATCACCTTTTCGCAGGCGACCAGGGCGAGTTCGTGATCGGCATTGCGGCCCTTTGCGGCCTGTTCTTCGTGGTCAGCGGCATCATCCTCTGGTGGCGAACACGCAAGACCTTCCAGTTCCGACTGGTTCCGGCACGCCTGACCCGCCCCGCAATCGTGCGGCATCATCGCGATCTCGGCGTCATCGTCGCCCCCTTGCTCGCAGTTTCGCTGTTAACTGGTGCCGTGCTCGTCTTCCGGCCGATGGCGGCCGTACTGTTCGGGCCCGGTGCGCCGGAAGAAATCAGCCGTGCTCTCGCAGCGCCGAGCGCTCGTCCCGTAGCCGTCGCGAAGGATCTCGATTGGGCAGCGATGATCGTCCGCGCGCGACAGCGCTTCCCCAATGCCGAAGTGCGCAGCCTGTCGCTGCCGCGCAATGACAATGGGCTGATCACTTTGCGCATGCGCGGGCAACAGGAATGGCTGCCAAACGGCCGCACGACGGTCTGGTTCGCGGCCGATACCGGCGAAGTCATTGCAACGCGCGATGCCGCCGACCTGTCCCGGACGGTCGCCGCCTATAACGCGCTCTACCCGCTTCACGCCGCAAAGGTCGGGGGACTGGCTTTTCGCGTTGTAATGACGTTGTCGGGGCTGGCTCTCACTCTTCTCGGATCGCTCGCGGTTTGGAGCTTCTGGTTTGCCAGGCCGAAACGCAAGACAAAGCCGCAGCATACTGCAGCCTCGCGCAGCTAACGCCTCGCGGGCGCACCTCCCTTGCAGATGCGCCGAGATGCTTGCCGTGATGGTACGTTCAATGGCAATGGTAATGACGATGCCGCTCAACTTTTCCTCGCTTGCCCATGCCGTCTCTCGCCTCGAAGAGGGGCTGACGCGCTATCTGTCTGACACCTCGGACGCTCAGATCCGCGATGGCTTGATCCAACGCTTCGAGTTCACCTACGACCTCTCGCACAAGATGTTGCGCAGATCGCTGGAAGCCGCGGCGGCAAATCCGGAGGAAGTCGATCGAATGAGTTTTCCAGAACTCATTCGCACCGGCGTGGAACTGGGCCTTGTAGCCGGAGATTGGCCAGACTGGCGCACTTACAGAGAAATGCGCAACATTACGTCGCACACTTACGACGAGGCCAAAGCTCTACAGGTTGCGCAGGCTATCCCCGGCTTCCTTGATGAAGCACGCGCGCTCCTTGATCGCCTGCAGAACCGACCGACCGCGTGACCCGGGCGCTTGTCATTTCTGACAGCGAACGCAATGAAGTGCGCCGTGTCCTTTCAGCGCACCTGCCCCCGGATATCCAGGTGCACGTGTTCGGCAGCCGGGCGGGCGGCTCACCCAAACCCTGGTCGGATCTTGATCTAGCGCTGACGGGGCCAGTCCCCCTCCCCTTAGCGCTGCTTGCAGAACTGGCCGAAGCCTTCGACGAAAGCGCCTTGCCGTTCAAAGTTGACCTCGTCGATCACAGGACAGTGAGCGAGGCGTTCAGTGCGATCATCGATGCCACTGCGATCCCCTTCAACCTTTGATTGATGAGGAAACGAGAGGTTTTGCCTCATACTTCAGTCAAATCTCCTGGCATGGCGACAGAACTATCCGGGCCGAAACGCAAGACGAAGCAGCCGCATCCTGCAGCAACACGCGGATAAGGAACCGCCGGCCTTGTCCACCCGTTGAGGCATGAATGGGCAAGATCAGGACTATCGCCGCAATGGCACCGGCGCTGATGCTCGTGGCATGCGGGCAGACGCAAACTGTACCGGACAGCAATGAGGCAACGGGCTCGCCCGTTTCCGAAGCTGGCATGAAGCCGGATCAGGCGACTGAAATTGAAGCGACTGTCAGCAGCGACAAGGCAACCGATACTGCGAAGTCTCAACTGACGCCTGACGCCGAACGCGGCGAGACAGGCGCGCGCGACGTCCTGCTGGATTTCGCCCGCGCAATCGAGCTGGGACAATATGCCAAGGCCTGGGCCATGCTCAGCCCCGCAGACCGGGAGAAATGGAGCCAGTCCCGGTTCGCAGCCCTCTTCGCCGATCTGGACAAGCCCACGGTCGCCGTTCCCTCCGGAGTGATGGAGGGGGCTGCAGGCTCAAGCTACTACACGGCGCCGCTCACCGTCACCGGAACCGACAAGGACGGCCGTCCGGTCAGACTGGAAGGTGAGGCCGTGCTGCGCCGGGTCAACGATATCGGCGGAGCCAGTCCAGCGCAGCTGCGCTGGCATCTCGAGTCCGTGAAGCTCGACTGGACGCACTGATTTCGACCGGATTGTCTCACTGCCACCGCTGTTCGGCCAAGTCAGAGGCTTGCGTCAGTTGGCGACAGCGAGAGGCTCGGTTCGGGCCAGAACGATGCGATTGCGGCCGCTCGCCTTCGCCTGGTAGAGGGCGCTGTCCGCCGCTGCGAGCAAACCCGGAAGCTTGGTGCCGTCGGGGCCGAGTTCCGCGATGCCGATACTTACCGTCGCTTTCACGCCCAAGCCGGTCCGGGGATCGGCCGCCACTTCCGCAAAGCGGCTTGCCACGCCCTGGGCCACCGAAATCGCCTCGGCACTGGACCTGCAGGGCAGCAATGCGGCGAATTCCTCACCACCTATCCGAGCAAGGATAGCGCCCTCCCCAACCGTACGGCGCGCGAAACGGGCGAAGAGCTTGAGCGCTTCATCCCCCATGGCATGGCCGAACCGGTCATTGATCGACTTGAAATGATCGAGGTCGAAAGCCAGCAGAAAGACACGCGTTTGCGCGTGCGCCGACCGGATATATCGCTCACCTTCTTCGAAGAACCAGCGCCGGTTGCCCAGATTGGTCAGGTAGTCGGTACGACTTGCCGCCAGCAACTGGGCATGGGTTTCTTCGCGCAGAAGGGCCATGAGCGCCATGGGCAGGCCAACCGAGTAGAGCACGCCTTCGTACATGGTGACAGTGCTGGCCGTGACCAGAAGGTGGGGCCCCAAGGCCGACACCAGAAGGGGCAGGATCAATGCCCTGCCCGCATAGAACAGGGCGTGGACAGCCGCGAAGGCTACAACGATGCGCTGTGAACGCAGGGCATGGAGGCGACCGTTTCGCCACATTTCCCAGGCCGTCAGGCCACTGGCCAAGGCAATGGGTCCGGCACAGATGTAGTGCCATACTTCCTGCTGCCAGCGTGTGCCGGCAAAGGCCCACGCCAGTGCAAGGGCGACAAGCAACGCCAGCGAGATCGCTCGGCGCCTGTGGCCGCCAAGCGCTGCGACGCCTTCGAATAGCAGGAGATAGCCCGAGAGCATGATCATGCTGGCAGCGATCGCACCCAAGGTGCCGGGAAGGTGGAAGCGAGCCATTGCCAGAATGCAGCCGGTCGCGAGGGTGGCAAAACCCACGGCAAGGAAGTGCAGTTCTTTCCTGCGCTCGGGCCGGGCACGACATTCCCAGAGCGTCATACCGGCGCTGAGCAGCAGAGTTCCAATGGCAAGGAAATAGAGGGTAGAAAGGTCAAAGCGCATCGCAGGCACCGAAGTTTCCCTGCGTCTATGCGCAATCCGCAAATTTCCTCTTAACGCCGGGCAAGAGTTCGTCCCGATTCCCGCGCGCTGTTTGGAGAAATGTTAGAAGCCTTCGGCCATCGATCCGCAAGGATGCGACCGGATCTGTTGCCGGCCTCAGGCAATCAGGATCCGGGACTGTCGATCTTCGCTGACGGGCCCGCCCTGACGCGGGCATAGTCCGCTTCAGCCTGCTGCATCTTCATGGTCCCATCCAGGATCAGTTGCTCGCCTTCGATCTTGGCGTTCGAAGCTGCCTGAATCCGGGCCTCGGCTTTGACCACGTCAGCGCGGGCATCGGCGAGTTGCTTTCGCGCGCTGTCTGAACTCTTGGCGCTCTTGTCGATCATGCGTTGACCCAGCTTCGCGTCTTTCTGCCCTGCAGACCATGCATCGCCATAGTCGGTGATTTCCCCGCCCCGCTGGGAAATACGCTCTCCGGTATTCATGTCGGAAGACTGTGTAGCCGCGCAACCGCTCAGGCTTAGGACGAGGCCTGCTGTCAGCGCTGTGAAGGTATATCTGTTCATGAGAGTTCTCCTCGAAATGCCCCAAAATGGGCGATGCACACCGACTGGTTTCGGACGAGACGGTTTCGAAACTCGATTGCGCTATCCGAACGCTTGCTGCCGGCACTGGAGTGTTTGCAGGGCGATCATTCATCGCTCTGCATCGCAGCCTGCCTTTGTCGTGCGTGCTCTGCCACTGCGAGTGACAGATCGGAGAAAACCGCTGATCCCACGAAATATTGTGAGGGCAGCGTCAATCTACTCTCCGCAACCGGGGTTGCGCGGGGCCGGCTGATGGCCCCGCCCTCGTTCTCCCACGCATCCAGTGACGATGGGGGCTTTTGCAGGCTATCCCATGCATAAGATCCGTAGGAGAGAGTGCCCCTGGCAACCGAGGACAACAAGGCGACCGTCCGGTTTGGCGGGATCCGCAAGGCACCGATATCCTCGGCATATTGCGCCGCCTTGTCGAAGTGGATCTGCCGGCTTTCATCGTCACCGGCTCCCTTCGCCCTCATCACTGCTAACTGATGGGCGTGGAGAAGGACATTCAGGTCCATGGCGAGGTGCCTTTCCGTAACGAAAGTAATCTGTTGGCACGCCGAAGCCGGAACCACTGGCGGAGAGCTCCGCCAAGAAAACGGATTCAGCCTTGCTGCTGTTCGGCCTGTTCTCGATGGCTCAGCTGCTGCTGCAGGTTCACGGCCTGTTGTTTGCCACTATCCAACTGCTTGGTTTCGTAACCGTAGCGCTGGCCCACCTTGGGCGCCTGACGCTGATGATCGAGATCGGCCCTGACAAATGGTAGAGACTTGCCGCCCATTTCGGGAGTGATCGTACCGGCGCCCTTGGCGCTGTCATAGCTTGTGATCTTGCCGGAGAGGGTCATGAGATCTTCCTTAATTTTCGCGCAGACAATCACCAGCGACCGTTTGAACGCGGGCTAATAGGCGGAAAAGAAAGGGGGGAGAGATAAACATGCATCCCTCAAGACTGTCGATCACGACTAGTAGATAATAACAAGGTAGTAATTTTATTTATTTTTTCAATAGTAATTCACGGAAAATATTAAACTAAATAATTACTCTATAATTATCAACCCTAAAACACTTGCGGACTTCGATATGAAAAAGGCCGCACCATGCCTTTGAGCCCCCGTCTGCTTGCCGACTCCGCCCCATGCAGAATGCCCCCGGCTGACCTACATCTGCGGGCGGCAAGGCTTCCCCTCATACTGATGTCGATGGAGGACATAGGCCTTGCCGTTCCAGCGCTCGACCGGGAAGCAGAAGCCGGGACCGCCGACTTCGATATCCGGCCAGCCTCCCACGCCCTTGGTAGCAAGGAAATTGGGTATGCCAGTCCCGCCGGTGATGGTCTTCCAGGTGCCGTCGGCCTGTTTGCTGACTATCGTATAGCCGGTCCCCGTCATGCCGAAGCAGTACGTCCCCCCTTCGGTGATCACCGCTTCAGGTCTTCCATCGCCATTGAGGTCGCGCACTGTTTCGATCTGTCCCGGCGAATAGCTGGGCGTGCCCGGATCGCCGCAGGCGGACCACTTGCCACCCTGAAAGGTGAAACCGGCAGCGCGGAACGCAGCAGCGCGGTCTTTCGGCGTCAAATTCGATTGTGCCAGCACCGGAGGCGCGAACAGAAGCAGGGATCCAACGAGAGCGAGACGAATCCGCACGGCATCCTCCACGATCGAAGCGCTGCATTCATAGCATGCCAAGGCAAGGGAGCAGAAGCATCGAGATACTGGCCGCACTGGCCCTGCGCCGTCACCCGTCTCGCGGAGGGAATGACGCGCAATCCGCTCGATACCTCAGTCCGTACTCACAACACGGAAAACCTCACCGGATCCCGCATCGCGTACCAGATCGACGCTGGTGCCATCCCAGTGATAATCGAGGTGTCGTCCCTGGACGGGATCGGAAGCGCCATCGGGATAGAACAGGCCGACGCATTCCCCGCCGTCATGCCGGATACTGGGATAGACGATGCCATCGCAACCGGCAGCCTTGAGTGCGGACGCGATACCCTGCGATGCCGTATAGCTATCGGGATCGAGTACAGGACATTGCGCGGCGCCCTGCCTGAGATCGTGCAAGTTTGCGCCGACTGTCAGGACGATCTCACGGAACTGCGAGGTCCATCCCGGCGCTTCGGCGGTGCGGGCCATGAACCGGGCATGGTGATGGATCGTCTCGAATAGCGCGGTTTCGAACGAATTGCCGACATAGAGGACACCGTAGCTGCCATCGGTGAAGCGGCTTGCACGATCGGTGCTGACGTGGGTGAACGGCGCCATCAGGTAGGACGCGCCGTGACCGCCGACCCGGCGCTCAACCGGCACAAGATCGAGATTGCCGATCGTCGCCATGATCCGCGGATTGGTTTTCTGTTCTGCCGAGAGCAGCAGCGGCCAATCTGCGGGATCGGCAATATCCTCGAACAGGTCGATGGGGGGAAAGGTACTGCGGATGATGCGGACCGCACCTTTCCACTCGACCCGCGTAACCTGCAAAGCCTTCGGATCGGTCACCAGGCGCCGCGTTCGGCATCGAGATAGCGGCGCACCCGCATGATGTCGGTCAACTCTCCGCCGAGCATGACATCGAGCGCGCTCGCTCCGCCAAAGGCGGCGTTGCCTGCCCTGACCCAGGCATAGCCGCGCCCCGCTTCGGAAAAGATGATCCTCAGCGCCTTGTGTATGCCCATCAGGTTCGAGAGCCGCGCCGCGCCGTCGCGCGAGATGCGGCCCGGCCCTTGCGCCTTCCAGCGCCGATAGCTGCGCACCGGCATGTCAAGCAGCGTCGCCGCCTGCTCGTCGGTCAGTTCCCATTTGCCAAACAGGTTCAGCACGGCACGAAACATCGCCGCCGCTTCATCCTGGGTGATCGGATCGGGCCGGAAGGACCCGGGGACTGTATCAATGGGTTCAAGAGCCAGCATGGCATTTCTCCATATGGCACTATATACACCATATGATGCCATATGGCAAAGCATGCCGCGCTTGCCCGCAACTTCGTCGCGCGTATGGCCGACAGGGGGAAACCCGTCAGCCGCCGCGCAGCAACTGACGGGTTTCGCGCTTCACACCGTGATCGCGGTCAGTAGACGAATTCGGTCTTGCGGCCGTTGATGATGATCTCGCGCGTCGAATGGATCGGCCATAGCGGCTCAGGCAGGGTCGCATCGAACGCGTCGACGCGCTCTTTCATCGCACGCACGCGCTCTGGCTGCCGGGCGGCCAGGTCGTTCCGCTCCCACGGATCGGCCTCGATGTCGTAGAGGTGCGTCTGCTTCCAATCGTCCGAGTGCCACAGCTTGTAACGCCCCTCGCGGATGACGCGGACCGGCCGCTGGTCCCACATCAGCGTGCGGGGCGCGCTGTTCGGCGCGGCAATCGTGTCCAGCAGGTCGACGCCCTCAAGCTCGCTCGGAATCGGAGTATCCGGGGCCACGGCGTCGAGGATGGTCGGCGCGATGTCCAGCGAACTCACCGGCGCATCGATGGTGCCGCGCGTCTTGAGCCCGGCAGGCCAGGACATCATGAACGGGACGCGCGTTCCCCCTTCCAGGTACGTGAATTTGCCTGCGCCCCACGGGTGATGGGCATCGCAATACCCGAATTGAACCGGGCACCCGTTGTCCGACAGGAAGATCACCAGCGTGTTGTCGCGAACCCCTTCGTCGCCCAGCGTCTTGAGAATGCGGCCCACGCCGACATCGAGCGCGTCGATCATGGCCACGTAAGTGCGGCGCACCGGGTCCACGATCTCGCTGTGACGATCATAGTAGGTTTGCGGGACCTGCATCGGCCAGTGCGGCGCATTGTAGGCCACATAGGTGAAGAAGGGCTGCTTGCTGGCGGCACTGCGCTTGATGAAGTCGACGGTGCGTTCGGTGATCGTCTCGGTGAGATACTGATGCGGTTGCTCGACGATCTTCATTTCAGGCCCGTCGAACAGACGGCCGCCGCCCTCGCGCTCCCTGGGTTCGTAACGGTCCGCCTTGGTGGGCGTGGTGACGATGCCGGGCGTATCGGGATCGGCGTAGATCGTCTCTCCGGCCAGAAACCCGAAGAACTCGTCGAAGCCCCGCCGCGTCGGATAGAACCGGGGATCGGCACCCTGATGCCATTTGCCGAAGGCAGCCGTGCCATACCCTTGTGGCTTCAGGCGCTCCGCGATGGTCGGAACGTCCGTCGGCAGGCCTGCCCCGGCATTCTCGTTGCCGCGATCGACGATGTTGTACATGAAGCCGTAGCGCATCGGCATGCGACCGCTCAGCAGCCCTGCGCGGGACACGGCGCAAATCGATGCGGTGACGTAACCGGCGGAGAAATTGACGCCCTGCTCGCCGATACTGTCGATGTTGGGCGTCCTGATCGTTCCCGCCCGATTGATCGAGACGTCCGTCCACGGCAGGTCGTCGACCAGGATCACCACCACATTGGGACGAGAGGCCTCGCGCGGCTCGACCCTGGCGAGGGAGGCAGAAGGGGCGTCGACGGTTGCGCATCCGGTCAGGCCAACCATGCTGACGGCGGCAGCCAGGGCGAAAAGTGCCTTCCTGCTCATTCGCCGGCTCCAGTCTTGCTCGGCAGAGAATTCATGTCGAAGATTTTCATCGAGGGTTCGTACCGTCCCAGCAGCACTGCCTCGAGGTAGATCGCGCAATTGCGCACGAACATATAAGCGTCTCCCTTGGCCTGCACGATCGCGGGCATCGCCGCGCGTGCCAGCGCCGGGGCGACGTAGGTCAGCGCGTTGATCGCCTGCAGCCGAACCGCATCGGACTGATCCTTGCCGAGCAACGCGACCAGATCGTCGACGCCCTGACGTCCCATCCCGACGTGGGTTGCCGCTTCGGCCAGAACGACGCGAACCTGCGGGACCTGCTCGGCCTGCAGGGCCTTCGCGATTGCCCGCTCAGCTGCACTGGCAGCCTCCCCGAGGATCAGCAGACCCGTTGCCGCCCAGTAGCGCATCAGCGGATCGGCGTGCGTCAGAAGCGACCCGAAATGGCTTGCCTGAGCGGCGTCCGCCCTTGCTGCCGATGCCGCCAGCGCCATGATGGCCGGCAAGGGATAGGCCCCGTGCTCACGGCTCGCGTCATAGCCTTCGCCGGCCATTCCCTCGGCAATGAACCCGTTGTCGTTAATGGCGATCATCTGTGCGTCGAGCGCGCGGCTCATTTCCGCCAACTGCTTGCTGAACGCCGGATCCCCGGCAAGGTTGTGCACCTCGTCCGGATCGTTCTCAAGGTCGTAGAACTCCTCGTAGCCCCGTGGCTCGAAGAAGCGCGACTGGGCAGCGTTGCACTCCCCGGCCAGCCAGGCCCGCTCGTAAGCCTGATAGCCCTTGGCCAACCACGCGAAAGCCTGATGCTGGCCGCACGGACGGTGCGGCGCATAGTTGCGGATATAGCGAAAGCGCCCGTCGGTAACCGTGCGCACGAAGTCGTAGCGTTCGTCCATGCGATTGCGCATGCCGAAGGCATATTGCTGGGCCGGCGCACACTGCCGTCCAAGGAACGCGTGGCCCTGCATGGTGGCGGGGGATTTCCGTCCTGCGAGCGACAGCACCGTCGGCGCGAGGTCGATAAAACTGACCGGGCTTTCTTCGACGCTGCCCGGCGGGTTGGGCGAAAGATGCGCAAACTTCGCAGGCACGCGCACGATCATCGCGCAGCGCAGGCCTTCGTCATAGCAATAGCGCTTGGACCGCGGCATGACCCCGCCGTTGTCCGAGTAGTAGAAAACGATCGTGTCCTCGGCGAGACCGTCCGCCTCGAGTTCGGCAAGCCGTGCGCCGACTTCGCCGTCCATCCGCGTCATCAGGTTGTAGTAGCTGGCGAAATCCTGCCTTATCTCCGGCAAGTCGGGAAGGTAGGCCGGGACGCGCACGTCGGCGGGCGTCACATCGCCATCCGTCGGCTTGAAAATGCGCGATTCATGCGTGGTCATGAGATTGAAGACCGAAAGGAACGGCTTTCCTTCCGGACGGTCGCGCCAGTGCGCGTCATGGCCCTGGCGGTCCCAGATCGCCTGTGGGTCAACGTCGCAATTGTAGTCGGTCTTCGCGTTGTTCGTGCAGAAGTAACCTGCTTCGCGCATCAATTCGGGATAGGTCCGGATCTCCTCGGGCAAATGCGCACGGGCGCGCATGTGCTCGGCGGGACCGCAGCTCTCCGGGTACACCCCGGTGAGGATGCCGAAGCGCGACGGCGCGCAAACCGGCGCGTTGGAATAGACATTGCGATAGAGGATCCCTTCACCCGCCAGGCGGTCCAGCACCGGCGTGCGTGCGATCGGATCGCCGTAAGCCCCGATGAAGGGATTGTTGTCTTCACTCACGATCCACAGGATGTTGGGACGCGCCTCGCCCTCGTTCCACGTCGCGCCGGACACTTTCGTGGCGAACGCGAGCGCAGCAGCGCCGGAAAGAACCTGCCTGCGATTGATCCCGCCCCGCCTCATTCGCCGGACCGCCCACCGGGGATGTAGGTCTTGCCTTCCTCGTCCGCCTTCAGCTTCTCGGGCGTGTCGCGATAATAGCCGTTGAAGGCCGTGGGCAGGTTGGGCTTCGTGTACCAGTCGGCGGGGAAGTCCGCCGCGTGCGGCCCATCAACATTGCGTTTGACGATACCTTCGCTGAACTTCTCGGTATAGGGAATGTGATGCTCGCCCTGCCTGTTGGCAAGCTGATCGAACAACGCCTTTCGCAAGGTGACCTTGGTTTCGAGATGCTTCGGATCGTCGATCAGGTTGTGCATTTCCTCCGGGTCATGACGCACATCGTAGAGTTCCTCGATGTCCCAGATACCGTGGTACTGGATATACTTCATCCCATCGCGCTCGATCGCAAAGGTGGTCGGCGTCTGCGGGAAAGACACATCCCAGTAGTACTCGTAGACGAAGTCGCCCGGGTTCCAGTCCTTTGCGGCCGTCTTGCCCTCGGCAAGCGACAGGAAGCTGCTGCCTTCCATCTGCGCGGGCTTGGCAACGCCTGCTGCCTCGAGAAAGGTTGGCGCCAGATCCAGGTTGCGCACCAGCGCCTGGTTGACCGCGCCGGCGGGAATGGTGCCGGGCGCGTATACCAGCAACGGCACGCGCACCGACGGTTCATAGGCGTTGCGCTTGTCGATCAGGCCATGATCGCCGACCATGAAACCGTTGTCCGAATAGAACACGACCATTGTGTTCCGCTCCAGACCATAGTCGCGCAGGTAATGCAGGATCTTGCCAAGGCTCTCGTCGACGGGGGAGAGCGTTGCGTAATAGTCGCGCAGGTAGTCGGTCATTTTCCGGTCGGTATGATACGGAAAGTCGATGCCGTGCCAGCTGTTGCGCTGGTTTCGCACCCAGACCGGCTTGCCCGCATTGTTTTCCGGCGTGTTGGCCGCCGAAGCCGGCAGCGTCACCTTCAGATCCGCGTACTGATCCTTGTAGCGCAGCGGCGGCTCCGGGTCGGAGTGAACCGCCTTATGGCTCAGGTAGAGGAAGAACGGGCGGCTCCGGTCGCGTCCCTGCTTGAGCCAGTCGAGCGCATAATCGGTCAGTTCGTCGGTGATGTAACCCGTGCGGTTGACGTGCGTGCCGTCGACGTTGAGCTGCTGGCGCTTGCCCGCCGCCACTTCGGCAGGCGAGAGCCGTTCCGTCGGCCAATAAGTGCCCTGCCCCGCGAAACTCACCCACCGATCGAAGCCGGGCCGGGGTGCATCGGTGGCATCGCCCATGTGCCATTTGCCGAAGAAGGCTGTCTGGTAGCCTGCCTGTTGCAGATAGCTCGGAAAGAAGGTCAGGCCCTTCTCGCTCGAATTGCTGTTGTCGATCACGCCGTGGTTTCGCGCGGTTTCACCGGTCAGGATGGTGGCCCGGCTCGGGCTGCAGAGCGAGGATGTCACCACGGCATTGGGAAAATACGTCCCGTTCCTGGCGAGGTAGTCGATATTGGGCGTCTGAAGGCCCGGCGTCAGGAAGCCCATGGCATCGAAGCGCAAATCGTCGACCAGCACGAAGATCATGTTCATCTGCTGATGTTCGGCCTGCGGGACGGACCGGGCGCTCTCAGCCACGGGAGTCTGGGCCGGCGCCTTCGCGCTCACCGGCGAAACCGCCGCCATGGCCGCGGCACCCGCAAGCACGATGGCGCGAAACAGCTTCTTGGGACGCCTGCCGAGGCCGGGCAGCTTCGGCGGATTCGAGTCTTTCACCATTCCAATTGCTCCTCGCCGCAGCATGAGGTCTGCGGGTCTCTTTCCGGTCGATGACGAAGTGCGGCGGCCTGACCCGCGTACGGAAGCCGTTTGCGCGCCTGCGGAAAGATCTCTTGTGCCTGACACTTGCCTGTCCCTTTGTGCCTGATCGTCGTGAGCGATCGGTCAATTTACCGCTAAACTATAAGTGGGGTGACTCGCGGTTGTCAATCAACCAGGAGCGACTTCGCAGCGATCGCGACCTACACCAACCGAGCAAAGCCAATAAACTGCTGCTCCGGAAGTCTGGAAAACGGCGGGCACCAGCGGGCGCAAAAGCGCCTGCAGTGCTATCGGAGCAAGCGCTAGATGGTGTCGAGAATGTAGCCGCAGGCGCGGACGGTTCGGGGGACATAGGGGACATCGAGGCTGCGCAAGGTAGTGCGCAGGCGGCTCATCCAGACGTCGACGGTCCGCTCGGCGTTGACTTCCCGGCTCCTTCCGAGAACCCCGATCAGATCGCTGCGCGTGTAGATCCGGTCCGGATGGCGCACGAAATGGGCCAGAAGCCGGAATTCGTTGACTTTGAGGGGTAGCCGCTCGCCGCGAAAGCGTATGAGGTAGGCATTGGTATCGACCGTCATGTCCCCGAAGGTGATGACCGGATCTTCGGGCGGGACGAGAACCACGCGATAGGACTTCATCCTGTCGATCAACTGGTCGGGGTTGAGCGGCCCGACGATGTAGTCATCCGCGCCGGCTGCGAGTGCCCGCATCTGAATATCGGCATCCGGTGTCGGAAGGACCATCGAAATGCGCACTTTCTCGCCCAGTGCCGACCCGCGCAGCAGGCGCACCAGCTGTATCCCCGCCATCGCCGGCAGCAGCCAGTCGATGAAGATCCAGGTGCTGTCGTCGAAGTTCTGGTTCAGCAGGCTATCCGGATCGACGATCTGAACCTGGATGCTGTAGAAAAGGTCGGAAATCGAATTGATCAGGTCCAGCCCACCCGAGGTGAGCAGAAGGCGGTTCAGTTTCAGCATACTGCGATCCGGAAACGCGCGCAGGAAGCGCTTTGCGAGATGGGCACCTGACCATGACGTCACGCTCCGGGCAATCCGCAGTGCGCTGCTGTATGAAAACCGCAACAAATCCAGAAAATTTCAGCCGCAAATCGTACATTCGGCGCGAATAGATGCCCGCCCTGACCGCAGGGGACGCATCACAGGTTGACGCATGGCCCCGGCGGCAATTGCCATCAGGGAGCACTGTTGTGCGTATCAAAGCTGTTTCACTTTGCCTTTCCACCTGCGTCCTTGCCCTCAGTGCCGCGACGCCTGCTTTCGCAAACGACGGGGCTGATGCGGCTCCGGCCGCTGTCGCTGACGACGCCGTGGCTGGTGCCGGGCTGAGCCAGATCGTCGTCACCGCGACCAAGCGCGAAACGAACCTGCAGAAGACGCCGATCGCCATCGCCGTGGTCGATCCCGCGATGCTCAAGGACCGCCACATCCAGAGCCTGATGGATCTGGCTGACGGTTCGGTGCCGACCCTGCGCGTGGCCACTTTCGAAGCGCGCCAGTCCGCACTGACCGTCGGCATTCGCGGCATCGTTCCGTTCGACCAGAACCAGACCGCGCGCGATACCGGCGTCGGCGTCTATATCGACGGTGTCTATCTCGGCCGCTCGCAAGGCCTCAACGCCGCGCTGTTCGATGTCGACCGGATCGAAGTGCTCGAAGGCCCGCAAGGCACGCTGTTCGGGCGCAACACCGAAGGCGGCGCGGTCAGCATCGTGACCAGGCAGCCGACCGGTGCGTTCGGCGGCCGCATGAGCGCGGGCGTGGGCAATTACGGCAGCTATACCGGCCAGCTCCACCTCAACCTGCCGGAAGTCCACGATGTCTCGGTCAAGGTCGACGGCCTGATCCAGCATCAGGACGCGACGGTGAAGGATCCCCTCGCCGGCCAGACGGGCTGGAACTACCACAACGACGTGGGCGGTCGCATCACCGCCAAGTGGGAGCCCATGAAGGGCTTTTCGGCCACTTTCGCCTATGACCGGGCGAGGGACGAGAATACGCCGAATTTCAGCCAGCTGATCAACTACAACCCGCTGAACGAGAACGTCGGCACTTACGTGGGCGGCATCCTCACCTACAACGGCAATGCCTGCAACAAGACCACCAACCTGTGCATCGCGCCGCTCTCGCCATTGATCACGCCGACCGGCGACAAGCGCCTCAAGTCCGCGCAGGTCGGCGTTCCGCAGCAGCCCAGCGTCGATGCGACCCACGGTTTCTCGGCCAGCCTGAAGTGGGAGGTGGCCCCTTCGACCGAACTGCGTTCGATCACCGCATGGCGCGGCGTGACCACCGACCAGTGGGACAACTCGGGCGGCCCGGCACGCACGATCTATGCGCCCAACACGCCGTTCAGCCGCTACAGCCTGTCGCACTTGTGGCAACGCCAGTTCAGCCAGGAACTCCAGTTGGTCGGTAGCCTGCCGCACCTCGATTACGTGGCCGGGCTCTACTACTTCACCGAATATGCGCATGAGCTTGCGGCGACGCCGGCCTCGAACACCTGGAACGCGGACGGCAGCGCCTATACGATCAACAGCGCGATCGTGACCGGCCCGATCACCGGCAGCAACAATGGCTGGGACCGCGATTCCTGGTTCGTGCAGCGTGACAGCAACGCCACCGCGCACAGCTATGCCGCCTTCGCACAAGCCACGTGGTCGCCGGTCGACGTGCTCCACCTGACTGTCGGCGGCCGCTATACCAAGGACAAGCGGCACGGCGCCCTCACCACGGTCTCCGGCGTGGCGACGCCCTGGACCTTCACGTATGACAAGGGCCACTTCGACCCGATGGTGACGCTGGCCTGGGATGCCACGCAGGACGTGAACCTCTACGCCAAGTTCGCCACCGGCTACCGTGCAGGCGGTGCCAACGACCGCTCGGCGACCTTCCTCGCTTTCGACCCGGAAAAGGTGAAATCCTATGAGGTCGGCGCCAAGATGGACTTCCTCGACCATCATGTCCGCCTGAACCTCGCCGGCTACCTGATGGACCGCACCGGCACCCAGACCGACTTCGACAACGTCGATACCAACCCCTACCTGCCCGATGGCGTCACGCCGAACCCGACCTTCAACCTCCACACCGAGAATACCGCGAATGCCCCCGGCACTTCGAAGATCCGCGGTATCGAGGCGCAGCTGACGGTCCGTCCGGTCGAGAACCTGACGCTGGGCGCGTCCTATGCCTATACCCACATCACGGTTCCGGCGACGCCGAACCCGAACCTGGGCGGCGCGCTCTATCAGGTCTACACGGTCTACACGCCGGAAAACGCCGCTTCGGGCTACATCGACTACGACGTGCCACTCTCTGCCTATGGGATGAGCCTGCGTGCGCACATCGACGCAAACTACTCCGATCCGGTCTACAGCTTCCAGAACGAGCCGACCCGCACCGACAAGAGCTTCGTCGTCAACGGCAGCATCGCCCTTGCCGATATCCCGATGGGCCCGGGCGGCCAGAAGCTGACCGTCTCGGCCTGGTCGCGCAACCTGTTCAACACCACCTACATCTACCGCCGTTCCGCGGCGAACGAGAAGGTGCTGGGCGACTACGGCAACTTCAACCCGCCCCGGACTTTCGGCCTCGAAGCGCAAGTGGCCTTCTGATCCTGCCGAGACCTGCCGCATGGCACCGTTCGCAAGAGCAGTGTCGCTGAAGAGGCCCGCCACCGTTTGGATGCGGCGGGCCTTTCCATATGCCATGTCCAACAGTTTGCAGCGCAAGGTTGCCAAATTGTATCCCCCAGGCAACCGCCAACCAATCTATAGGAGCGTAGTCCAACTGGCATGCAGTCATGCTACTGGAGAAGATGGATGAATTGGCTTTTCGAACGCGCTTCGCTGCCGTTTGCTGCGGCGGCCCTGATGCTGGCCGGTCTGGCACAGGCTGCGCCGAAACCGCAGGTCTCCAAGTCCCAGGCACAGGCGATTGCCCTTCGGGTCGCACCGGGAAAGATCGTCAAGGCTGAGTATGAGCGTGAAAACGGCGCGTGGCGCTGGTCGTTCGACGTCAGGCAAGGCGCCCGGATCCACGAAATCGGTGTGGATGCGAAGACCGGCAAGATCGTTGAGGACAGCTTCGAAACCCCCGGCGAAAGGGACTGACCGTCTGATATGCGCATCCTGTTGGCCGAGGACGATGTTGATAATGTGCAGTTCGTGGCCAACGGGCTGCGTGAACACGGGCATATCGTCCTGCTGGCCGAAACCGGCACGGATGCGCTGCATTTCGGCCTAACGGAAACGCTCGACCTGTTTATCATGGACAGGATGTTGCCCCAGCTCGATGGCCTGTCCGTCCTGAGGCGGCTGCGCGCTGCCCAGATCAAGGTGCCGGCCATCATGCTCACGGCCCTCGGCCGGATCGAGGATCGCATCGAAGGGCTCGATGCCGGTGCCGACGACTATCTCGTCAAGCCATTCGCCTTTGGTGAGCTGCTCGCCCGGGTGAACGCCCTCAGCCGCCGGGCATCCCCGCAGGAAGTCGTCACGAAATTGAGTGCAGGACCGGTCGAGATGGACCTGCTGCGCCGCGAAGTGCGCCGCGACGGCATGATTATCCTGCTTCAGCCCCGCGAGTTCCGGGTGCTGGAAGAGCTGATGCGCCATCCTGGCGAATTCGTGACCCGCACGATGCTGCTGGAGCGCGTCTGGGACTTTCATTTCGATCCGCAGACCAAGATCGTCGAGACCCACATGAGCCGCCTGCGTTCGAAACTGAACGAGGGCGGATTGCCGGATGTCATCGAGACCGTTCGCGGCGTCGGCTATCGGGTCCGCGTACCGTGAAGCGCCTTTTCAAAAGCGCGGCCTACCGCGTCGCCTTCGTCACTTCGCTGGCCTTCGCCATGGCGACATTGTGCCTGGGCTCAGCCGTCTATTACGCTGCGCATACGGCGCTGGCACGCCAGCTCGACGCAAGCATCGAACAGGCGCGCAATTCCCTGCTAGTCGAGCTCCGCGACGACGGGATAGACGGTCTTCGCGAGGCGATCACCCAGCGCAATTCGCGGGGCCCCGAAAACATGGGCTATGCGCTGTTCGATACCGCAGGCAACCGGATTGCCGGGCAGATGGATACCCGCCGCGCCCTGCCCGGTTGGCAGCGCATCACGTTTCTCGATCCGGTTGAAGGCGTCGATCCGGCGCGGGCACTCGTCACCGAACTCGCCGACGGTCACCAGCTCATTGTTGCCGCCGACCTCGAACCGCTGGAACAGATCGATCACCGGATTCTCATGATTTTCGGCGTGGCCTGCCTCGCTCTGGCGGGCCTCGGCGCACTGGGCACGCTTCTGCTCGGCGGCTATCTGCGCCGTCGCCTGGGACGGATCGCGCAGACGGCCGGCGCCATCATCGACGGGGACCTGACATCTCGCATGGAGATCGGTCCGGCCGAAGACGAATTCGATCAGGTAGCCGCCTCGCTCAACGCCATGCTCGACAAGATCGAGGCGCTGGTTGCCAACCTGCGGCAGGTCACCAGCGATCTGGCGCATGACATGCGCACGCCGCTGGCGCGGCTGCGCAACCGCCTCGAAGTCCTACGAGATCACGCCCGGGATGCGGAGAACCGCGAGATGGCAGAGGATGCCGTAGAACGCGCTGACGATGTGCTGCGGCTGTTCGAAGCAATGCTGCGCATTTCCGAATTAGACGGAAGCGATCTGAGCAACCGATTCCGTCCCGTCGACCTTGGCGGGCTGATCGATGATCTAGGCGAGATCCATGCCTCGATCGCCGAAGACGAAGGGCGCACGCTCGAGTGGTCGGCAGCGCCCGATTGCGTGATCGAAGGCGATCGCGAACTGCTGGCACAGGCACTGATCAATCTCATCGAGAATGCCCTGCGTCACACCCCGCCGGGCAGCCGCATCAGCCTAACCGCAAGCTGCGATGCAAGAACGGTGACGGTGAGCCTAAACGATGACGGACCCGGAATTGCCGAAGC
Organism: Novosphingobium sp. KN65.2; assembly: GCF_001368935.1. Taxonomy (NCBI): domain Bacteria; kingdom Pseudomonadati; phylum Pseudomonadota; class Alphaproteobacteria; order Sphingomonadales; family Sphingomonadaceae; genus Novosphingobium; species Novosphingobium sp. KN65.2. The sequence continues at coordinate 18,549 of NZ_CCBH010000196.1, read as the reverse complement.
GGATCGCAAGCGCGTGTTCCAGCGTTTCGTAAGGCTCGAGGCATCGCGCTCGACACCCGGCCATGGCCTTGGCCTCAGCCTCGTCGAAGCCATCGCCCATGCTCACGGCGCCAGCATCGCGCTGCGCGATCGGCGGCCCGGTCTTGAAGTGGTGCTTCAATTCAGGCGGAGGCAGAACACGTGAAACGATATGCCATGCTCGCCGCGCTGCTCCTCACCAGCGCCTGCGCCAGCTATACTCCGGCCCCACTTGCTGGCTCGCCTGCACTGCTCGAACCGCCTGTTGCGGCCATCCTCGAAGCGAAAGCGGGCGAGATCGCGCGTCCGTGGCTCACGCAGGTGACCCTGGACCTGTCGGCACCGCTTTCTCCCAATGCCATCGCGACCCTCGCGGTCGTCAACAACCCCGAACTCAAGGCCGCCCGGGTTCGCGCAGGGGTATCCGACGCACAGGTCTTTGCAGCAGGCCTGTTGCCCGATCCCAGCATCAGCCTGGGCGCCAGCAAGGTGCTTCACGGACCCGACCCCCTGCTGGATCTGACCAGCGCCCTCGCGCTCGACATCAATGCGCTGCGCACGCACGGCGTCACGCGCGAGAAAGCCCGGGCCGAAGCGCGACAGGTGCGGCTCGACCTCGCTTGGCAGGAATGGCAGGTGGCGGGACAGGCGCGCCTCGAAGCCGTGCGCATCGCGGCCCTGGAAAATCAGCTGGGCTGGGCACAGCAATCGGCGGAGACCGGGCAGGAACTGCTCAACCGGACGCAGAAAGCCGCAGAGCGCGGCGACGTATCGGGTGATCGCCTGCAGACTGCCCGGATCGCCGCGCTCGATGCCGACGGCAGGCTGCGCACGGTCGAACAGGACCTTACCACCGCGCGCAGCGCACTTTGCGCGTTGCTGGGCCTGCCTCCAGGCGAGGTTCCGCAGCTTGCGTCGCCTCCCCTGCCCGAGGCCCCGCCACCCGATGACACCCTCTTCGCGCTTGCCCGCAGCAACCGCGCTGACCTGCAGGCGCTGCTGGCGGGCTATGCCGCGCAGGAGGCAGCCGTGCACAAGGCCGTCGTCGACCAGTTCCCGACGCTAAACCTTACCGTGAACACCAACCGCGATTCCGCCGGCAATACGCTTCTTGGCCCCGCCATCGATTTCACGCTGCCGCTGTGGAACCGCAATCGCGGCGGGATCGCCGTAGAGCGGGCCACGCGGGCCGCGCTCAAGGCCGAGTACGAAACACGGCTATTCCAAACCCGCAGCGAAATCGCCGCCGCCCGCGCCGGGATCGCTCTTGCCTTGCGCCAGCGGACCGATGCCCGGCAAGGGCTTCCCGCACTGCAAGCCTATGCCGAAAGCGCCCGACGAGCAGCAAGCCGCGGCGACCTCAGCGTCGAGACGGCGCAAGCCGCCGAGCAGGCCCTGCGCGACCGGCTGACACAGATCGAAGAGGATGAACAGGCGATCCGCGAGCGGACAATTGCGCTGGAACTGCTGACGGGTACGCCCAGGGAGGCTTGGAAGTGATGATCCGCCACTGCACCGTTTCGCTGCTGCTGATTCTGGCGGCCTGCTCGGGAAGCTCCGATGGACGCGACAGTGCGCCAACGCCCGTGGCGCTCGTTACTCTAGCAACCGCCAGCAAGGGCAATGTCGCGGAAATGCTGACACTGTATGGCGCGGTACAGGCAGATAGCACGGCGCAATACGCCCTGTCCGCGCCGGTTGAGGCGATTGTGCGCGACGTCGCAATGCCGGTCGGAAGTGCGGTGCAGGCGGACGAAGTGGTCGTGAGGCTGGAGCCGAGCCCCAACAGCCGGGCGGCGATGGCCAGCGCGGCCGCCAGTGCCCGCGCCGCCGAACAGGCCTATGCCCGCGCCCGTCGCCTGCGCGCGGACGGTCTGGCCAGCGACGGCGACGTCGAAAGCGCGCGCAGCGCCGCCATTACGGCACAGGCCCAGCAGGACGCCATGACGCGCGGTGCACGCAGCCTGCTCCTGCGTGCCCAAGAAGCGGGTCACGTCGAAACGGTGTCGGTCAATCCGGGCGATCTCATCGCGCCCGGCAGCACGGTCGCAACGCTTACCCGTTTCGGTAGCGGGCGCGCCCGCTTCGGCATCGATCCGCAGGCGGCCATGCGTCTTGCCCCGGGCACAAGGCTCCAGCTTGGCGTGGCGGGCGGAGGGACCCGGGTTTCCCTGCCGATCGAGAACATCGACCGGACTGTCGATCCCCAGACCCGCCTTGCATCCGTTTATGCCCGCATCCCTGCAAGGCTGCAGCTTGGGCCGGGGCAGCCGCTGACAGCCCGTGTGCCGCTGGCGGAAAGCCGGGATGCGCTGACCATACCGTATCAGGCCCTGCTCGATGATGGCGGACAACCCTACGTCTACGTGGTGAAGGATGGGATCGCCCATCGTCACGACGTCGTTCTCGGCTCCTCCGATCAACAGCGCGTAGCCGTCACCAGAGGCATTGCGCCCGGAGACAAGGTCATCACGGTGGGCGGCACGGCAATCGAAGACGGGATGAAGGTGCGAACTCGATGAGCGCAAGCCTCGCCCGACACGGTCGCGCCCTGTGGCTGGCGATGATCCTGTTGACACTGGGCGGGATTGCTGGCGCGCTCAGCCTGCCGGTCAGCCTCTTCCCGCAGATCGATTATCCGCGAGTAGTGGTGTCGATCGACGCGGGCGAGCGCGACCCCGCACAGATGGAAGCGGAAGTTACCCGCCCCATGGAAATCGCCCTGCGCGGCATTCAGGGCGTGACCCGCCTGCGCTCGACAACAAGCCGCGGTTCGGCGGAAATCCAGCTCAATTTCGCGTGGGGCGAGAACATGCCCCAAGCCCTGTTGGCAACGCAGGGGGCCCTGGCGACGATCCAGCCAGATCTTCCGAGCGGAACCCGCTATACCGCATGGCGCGCCGACCCTACCGTCTTTCCTGTCTATGGCATCGCGCTCACCTCCCGGTCGCTCGACCAGGAAGCCTTGCGCCAGCTTGCCGAACTGAAAGTCCGGCCCGCCCTCACCGGCATAAACGGGGTCTCGGCCGTCGACATCCTCGGCGGCGCGCCACGTACATTCGAAGTTGAAGTCGATCCCTCGAAACTCAGTACACTCGGCCTTGGCCCGGGCGATGTCGCCACGGCTCTGGCCAAGGCCAATGTCGTGCGCGGCGCTGGAAAAGTAGAAGACCGCCACCGCCTCTATCTGGTCCTCGTCGAAAACCGGCTTGCCGGGGCTGCGGACATCGCTGCCACTCCGCTGCGGGCAGGGGGCGATGGAAACTCAGGACTGGCGACCGTCGGGTCGGTAGCCACCGTACGCCCCTCGATAACCCCGAATTACTCGCTGGTAACCAGCAACGGGCAGAACGCCGTGCTGCTCAATGTCCGCCAGACATTCAGCGGCGATACCGTGCAAGTGGTCAAGCTAGTTTCGGAGCGCATGAAATCGCTCGGCCTGCCGCCAAGCGTAACGATAACGCCGTTCTACGACCAGTCCGAACTGGTGACAGGCGCTGCCAATGCGGTGCGCGATGCCATCCTTCTCGGCGCTGTCCTGGCTGGCCTCGTCCTGTTCGTTTTCCTGCGCTCATTCAGGCTGATGGCAATTACCGCCGCGGTGCTGCCTGCCGTGCTCTCGGGGACCTGCCTTGTTCTTTATGCATTGGGCATGCACTTCGACATGATGACGCTGGGCGGAATGGCAGCCGCCGTCGGCCTGATCATCGACGATGCCGTCGTCATGCTCGAGCACATGATGCGGCGGATGCAGGAAGGTGCGGCGAAAGACCCACCGGCGCTGCTCGTCGCCGCCGCGGAGATGGGCAAGCCGCTGCTCGGTTCAACCGGGGCAACGATCGTCGTTTTCCTCCCCCTCGCGTTCATTTCCGGCGTGACGGGCGGCTTCTTCAAGGCGCTGGCGATAACCATAGTAGCCGCGCTGGGCATCTCGCTCATCTACGCGCGCTTCCTCATCCCGCTGATCGCAGCCTACTGGCTGCGTGACAGGGACGCAGAAGCGGCGGAAAGCGCAGGTGGCCTGTTCGGCCGGATCATCGCCGCTTACGATCGTGCGGCACATCGGGCCTTCGCACGGCCCAAGCTCCTCGTATTCGCGGTTCTCATCGTGCTCGGGACAGCCGGGATCCTGTCCTATCGCCATGTCCCCTCAGGCTTCATGCCGCATATGGACGAAGGCGGCTTCATACTCGACTATAAGGCCCAGTCCGGGGCGGCCTTAAGCGACACGAACCGCTTGCTGAATCAGGTCGAGGCAATCATTCAGGCCACGCCAGAGGTTGCCAGCTATTCGCGGCGGACCGGCTTCCAGCTTGGCGGCGGCCTGACCGAAGCGGACGAAGGGGACTTGTTCATTCGCCTGAAGGGCGGATCGCGCCGGTCCATCGATGAGGTCATGGCCGACATTCGCAGAAAGATCGAAGCCAGGGTTCCCGGCATCGAAATCGAAACGGCACAATTGATGGAAGACCTGATCGGCGACCTCACCGCCGTTCCCCAGCCCATCGAAATCAAGCTCTTCGCAGACGATCCGGCCGCGCTGGCAAAGGCAGCGAAGCAAGTCGGTGGCGCGCTGGCCTCAGTGCAGGGCGTGGTCGAAATCGTGGACGGTTTGCGGGTCGCAGGCGATGCCATCGCCGTCAGGGTGGACGCCGGCGCGGCCTTACAACAGGGCCTCGATACTGACGCGCTCGCCAGTCAACTGGAATCGCTGGTGGGAGGAACATCGGCTACTCAGGTCAGGATCGGCGAACAGCTCATCGATGTGCGAGTGCGGGGTCCCGGATCGCTGCGTGAACGGGCCGATGCCCTTGCCCAATTGCCGATAACAGCGCCCGACGGCCACATCGTCAGGGTGAGCCAAATCGCCAAAGTTTCCATCCTGGCGGGCCAGAAGCAACACACCCGCGAAGATCTGGCGCCCTTCATCGACGTGACAGCCCGGTTGGAAGGACGCGATCTCGGCAGCGCGATGAAGGACATCCGCAAGACCGTAACCAAACTGAGCCTGCCACCCTCGATCCGCGTCGAATATGGCGGCATTTACGCCCAACAGCAGAAAAGCTTCAGGGATCTCGCCATGGTCTTTGCCGCCGCTCTGCTACTCTCGACCCTGCTGCTTACCATACTTTACGAAAGGCTCTCCTGGACGTTCGCGGCTTTGACGACTGTGTTGCTTTCCGCCGCATGCGTCATGTGCGGACTGTGGATCACCGGCATCGAACTGGACATCTCTGCCCTCATGGGCCTGACTATGGTTGTCGGCATGGTCAGTGAACTCATCGTCTTCTTCTTTGCCGAGATCGACAGGGACAGGCCGGTCGAACTGGCGGTATTGCTCGAAGCGGGTCGCAAGCGCCTGCGCCCCATCCTGATGTCGGCCCTGATCGCGATCTTCACGCTAAGCCCGCTCGCACTGGGCTTCAGTCGCGGCGCCGGGCTGCAGCGGCCGCTGGCCACCGCGATCATCTTCGGCCTGACTGCCGCGGTTCCCCTCGTACTTATCTTCTTGCCGGCATTGGTGGCCATCCTCCCCAAGGGCTCAGCCCGCATTGGTCGGCACCGAGCGTAAGCGCAACCGTTTCGCCGTTCGCGCCTGCTAAGCGACCTGGGACAGTCTGGCCTTGCGGGCCGCGCTGTCCCGTCCGCCGCCCACAAGCGTCTGCAGGTCGAACAAGGCGCGGACCAGGCCGATACCGGGAGGCCCTGCGATGTAGCTCGATTCCCAGCAGGGCAGGAACTTCTCCTTGTATGCGCGCAGGCCTTCGAAGCCGTACTGGGCCTCGCCATGCTTGTAGAGCAGATGGCCTAGCCGCGCCCATACGGGGGCCAACCGCCTCGCCTCTATTCCCGACAAGGGCGCAAGACCGAGGTTGAACCAGCGATAGCCGTTTTCGCGTCCCCAGAGCATGAGGTGGATGAACAGGAAGTCCATCGTTCCGTAAGGCATTTCGTCCGTATGGCGCATCAGGTCGACGGAGAGTTCCTCGCGGTCATCGGTCTTCCAGACATTGGCGAAGGCCACGATCCTCCCCTCCTGCCGCACGACCGCGCAATCGAACATGGACATGTACCGTGGGTCGAAGGCCCCGATGCTGAACGCCTTTTCGGTGTGGCCCTTGGCCTGCAGCCATGCCTTCGAGATGGCTGCCAGATCGGCCATGATCGACGGGACCTGGCTGGCAGGGACGATCTCGAAGGTCGCGCCTTCGCGCCTCGCCCGGCGCTCGGAATAACGCAGGCTCCTGGCTTCGGGACCATCAAGGTTGAAGCGGTCGAGGTCGACCCTCGCGTCTTCGCCGTACTTGATCAGTTGCAGGCCAAGGTCGATGGCCAGAGGCAAGGCCCGGTCGCTCAACTGGTAGAGCAGCAGGCGCCCCTGCGACCTGTCGCACATGTCCCGCAACCGCCACAGCAGTTCCGACCATTGCTCCCGGTTGCCGACCGGGTCGCCCATCACGATCCAGCTCTGTCCCTGCACCTGATACATGACGAAGGCATCGCCGGCTGACGAGACGAGAAACCGCTTGTCGCCGCAGTAGGCCAGCGCCGCATATGTGCGATCGGACAGCGCCATCGGGTCGATCGCTTCGGGCAATGCGCGCAAGGCCGCCTCGTCCACAATCTCGCGGGTTCGGAACAGCCAATGCAGGGCCGCCGCCGTCAGCAGGACCGAGGAGGCAAAACTGGCGCGAAGGAAGCGCGGCGCATTGCTTCGCCATGCAAAGTCCCACCACAGTTCGCTCTGATAGGCGACGTGCTTGTAGGCGAACAAGCCGATCCAGAACGAAAGGCCGAGTGCGAGAACAACGGCGACCAGCCAGTCACGCGAGAGGCCGGCGCTGGTCAGCGAACTGCGCCGATAGAACGCGGCCCGGGTCCACTGCAGCAACCCGGCGATGACCAGCAGGACGCTCGCCTCCTCGTAATCCAGGCCCTTGAGCAGACTGAAGGCAGCACCGGCGAGCAGGATGATCCTTGCCAGGTGGAAGGCGCCGTCCTGCCTCTGATAGAGTCCCGGCGCCAGCAGCAACAGGGCGGTACCCGAAAGGCTGGCGGCGATATGCGACGCCTCGGTGAACGGCAGAGGCAGCACGCGGCGCAGGATCCGGAGCCGATCGTGCAGACCCGGCAACGCTCCCGAGACCAGCAGCATCGCGCCGCCGCCGAATGTGAGCATCGACAGGAGGATCGGCGAAAGGCTGGTGGCCACGACCTGCGAATGCCCGAGGATCGATCCTACGGACCCGCGCCATTGGCGATGCTCCTGAATGGCAAGGACGGCGGCCGCGATCACCAGTGGCAGCAGGTAGTAGATGACGCGGTAGGCAATCAGCGCGCCAAGCAGTTCGGGCCTTCCGACCTGCGGCAGAAGGGCAAGGATCACCGCTTCGAAAACACCGATGCCGCCCGGGACATGGCTGATCAGCGAGACCACGACGGCCAGAACATAAGCCAGGAACAGGACCGGAAAGAGCGATGCCCCGATCCCCGGTACCAGCACGAAAAGCGCGGCGCTGGCGGCGGCCATGTCGCAGCAGGCAACGACGATCTGGACAAGCGCCTGACGCGCCGAAGGCAGCGGCAAGGTCCATCCGGCGACGCTCACGGCCCGGCCCGAATGCCTTGCGGCGAACAGCGCCGCGGCGACGGCGGCAAGAACGGCGAAGCCGAACCCGCGCACCATGAGAACCGGGAGTTGCAGCCCCCCCAGTGCAATGGCTCCGGGGGTCACCGCAAGGGCAACGCCCGTCATCACGACAAGGCCCAGCCAAAAGGTCATCCCGGCAAGTCCGATGATCCGCGCAACATCGGCGCCGCTCACCCCGCCCGACGAATAGATGCGGTAGCGCGCGGTTCCGCCCGTGAGCAGGCCCAGCCCGAGATTGTGGCTGAGCGCATAACTGGTGAAAGAGGCAAGCCCCGCCGTGCGGTAAGGAACGCTCCGCCCCACGATCCGCAACGCCGTGACATCGTAGAGCGTCAGGAAAAGATAGCTCAGGGCAGTCAGGCCGATGGCCATGCCGAGACGCCAGGCCGGAATGCCATGGAAAGCGGCCTTGGCCTCGCGGAAACTGATCTCACCCAGCAACTTGTGCAGGGCAAACAGACCCAGGCCGCCGAGTATCAGCGTCAGGACGGCGCCCAATGGCTTTTGCCAGCGGGACAGTGCCATGCCGTAACGGCGCAAGGTGACCTGGCCTGTCCTCAAGCGCGGCGCCAGACCTGGCTCTTGCACAGCAGTCCGTGGAGCAGGCAGCCGCTGATCCGGATGGAATCCCTGTCGATCTCGCGAATTTTCGAGAAGAAGGTTGCACCGTGATCGGGAACGAAGACGTTACCCTGCCAGGTTCCGGGCGAAACACGGTCGTATTCGCTGAGCACCCGGGTTCCCAGCAAGTGCTCGGTCCCGCCCTCGCGCGCGTCGTCGATGGCATCGGGCGAGGCCCAGACCACCCAACCGCAGAGCCGGTCGGCGCAGTTGCCCGTTTCCACCTTCACGGTGCCGCTCGGATTCACCCAGACGCCGTTCAGCGACGGTGGCACCTGCGCGCTGGCGCCATCCGGAAAACCAGCCATGCAAATTGCCAGAAGCGCCAGGCTTGCGAACAATGGCCGCATCGCTTTGCCCGCCAACCCCGGAACCGATCGCATGCGATAGAAGTGCATCATCCTCGTTCCTTCGCCGTGGTTGCACGCGCCGAACGGATCGAATCCGATATCACCCGGTGAAGGGCATCGACATCGTCATTCAGATAGTGACCACCCGGCAGTTGCACATGCATGACATTGAGCTGATCCATGTACGGGCACAGGCTCGTGGTTTCCTTGGCCCCCGAAACACAGACGACCGGGATCCAGGTCAGCCTGCGCGCGCCCGGAATGGCGTCTGCATCGGGCTTGGACCAGTTGAACATCTCGGACGGCGATGCCCGCAGAAACAGCGTATCGGTAGGCACGACCATAATGACCTTGGCGATCTTCGCCCGCACCGGCCCGGGCATGGCTGAGAGCGCGACCGGGATCATGTCCGATCCGAACGACTGGCCGACAAGGATCACACGGTCGGCATGGCCGAACGTCAGCGCCTTTTCGATGGCGGTCTCGACCAGCGTCCTGACTTCCTGCGGTGAACGCTGATGCCGGAAATAGACGAGCGAATTGACGCCGATGACGGGAATGCCGTCTGCGGCCAGGCGCGCGGCGATCTTCGGCCCCATTCCGATCCGGAAGCCCATGTCACCCGACAGCACGACGGCTGCCAGCCCCGCCTTGGCATCCGTGGCCTGCGGGCTTGCAGCAACCGGCACGAAGGTCTCGCCACCGAAATATCCGATGTAGCCGAGGAAGCCGGCTCCTGCAGCCAGTACCGCTGCCAGTGCGATAAGCAGTTTCTTCATGGCTGCGCGCTTCCTCCGACGCCGCTCATGGCGTTCTCGACCTGTCCCTCCACTCGTATGACAACTGTGTTGGTCTGCCCATGGATCTTTGATTACAGTTTCGTAACAGTCGTAAGCTCTCCCGCGCACAAACCTCCGGAAAAAGTGGAAGGCAGGGGTGCCCCAACATGACGAAAGCGTAACGTGACTTGCGAGCGGCCCAGTCGCATTTTTCGTTCATGCCCGTCGGAATCCCGATCAGCCACCACCCTGCCCCGCGATCATCGCCTCGCCGATCGCCATGAGCCGGCCTGCACCAGCCTCGCTGCATCGCCTGTGCATGGCAGGTGTCATGCTCTCGCTGGCGGCCGTCGCCCTGGCCCTGTTCTTCGGCGCACAGAAGCTTGCGGTCCATACGATCATCCACCACGCGGACCGCGATACCCTGCCCGGCTTCACCATCGCCAGGGCGACGCCGCCTGCCCGCGGGCTTGTCATTACCAGCGTGCGCACGGACAGCGAGGCACAGGCCCTGGGGATTGCTGCGGGCGACCGTCTGGTGGCGATCAACGACAAGTCCGTGAGATCCGTCAGCGATGCCCGCCGCGATGTCGCCAATGCCAAGGGGACGCGATTGCATCTCGACTTGGTGAGGGATCACATTCGTCGTACGCTGGTCCTGCAACACAAGGCTGATCGGCATAATGAGCCATAAGATTCTGCTCGTCGAAGACGATGAGGCCACGGCCGCTTACATATGCAAGGGCTTGAACGAGGCGGGGTTTACCGTCGATCATGCCACAGACGGCAGGGACGGTTTCTTCCAGGCGAGCGACGGGACGTATCAGGCGATCATCCTCGACAGGATGCTGCCGGGACTGGACGGTCTGGCCGTGCTCAACGCGCTGCGCGCGGCGGGGATCGAAACGCCGGTCATCTTCCTTTCCGCGCTGGGAACACCCGACGACAGGGTTGAAGGGCTGCTGGCAGGATCGGACGACTATCTGGCCAAGCCATTCGCCTTTGCCGAACTGCTCGCCCGGCTTCGCCTGCTCTTGCGCAAGGGAAGCGCTCCGCAGGCGGAAACGAAACTGACGTGCCGTGATCTCGAAGTCGACCTGCTATCGCGCAAGGTGCGCCGCGCAGGCGTGCCGGTCGATCTGCAGCCCCGCGAATTTCGCCTGCTGGAATACCTGATGCGCCACGCCAACCAGGTGGTGACGCGCACGATGCTGCTGGAAGGCGTGTGGGACTACCATTTCGATCCGGGCACCAACGTCGTCGATGTCCACATCAGTCGCCTGCGCAAGAAGATCGACAACGGTTTGGGTGAACCCTTGCTTCACACCGTGCGCGGCGCGGGATACCTGCTCGGCGCCGAGCGCTGACGCTTGCGCCGGTTGTTCTTCCTGCCCCGCTCGACGATTGCGCGTCTGGTCGCGATGCTGGTCATCGCGCAATTCGCCGCGACCGCCGGAATCCTCTACTTCGTGCGCCTTTCCTCGCAGGAAACGCTCCTGAGCGAGCAGAAAGCCGTCGTCGCCGAGCTGCGGGACGGACTGCTCGCGGAATACCGAAAGGAAGGCAAGCCCGCCCTCGTTGCCGCAATTCGCGACCGGCTGCAGTTCCCGCAGTCGGGCATACCCGTGATCCTCCTTCTCAACCCGGACGGCACCGTCGCTGCGGGCAATCTCGACAACTGGCCGCCGGTTATCGGGGAGACGACCGACTGGACGACGCTGACCCTGTACCGAAAGGACGCCACGGCGCCGGAAGCCATGGCATTTTCTGCCAGCACGCTGCGGGACGGGTCGCATCTGCTGACCGGGCACGTCATTGAAAGCGGCCTGCAGTTGCAGAAGATCAATGATGAAGCCCTGTTCGCAGCGGCATTGCTCGCCTTTCCCATTTCGCTCCTGATCGCGCTTCAGGTCGGGCGAAGCATCGCCAGGCGGATCGCCGCGATCGCCAGAACGGCAGAGGCGATCGGTGCGGGCGATCTCTCCCACCGTGTCCCTCTCAACGGCACCCACGACGCCTTCGACCGGATGGGAGCGGGCATCAACGAGATGCTCGAGCGGATAGAACTGCTCGTCGAGGAACTGAGAATGGTGACCGACGGCCTCGCCCATGACCTGCGGTCCCCGGTGACCCGGCTCAAGTCGCATATCGAGCAAGCCTTCGCCGACACCCGCGATCCGGGAGACCTCGCGGTTTTCGAGAAGATTTCCGCCGAAGCCGATACCCTGCTGCGCATGCTGACGACAGCCTTGCAGATCAGCCGGGCCGAGGCCGGCATCGGCCGCGAACGCTTCGAGACCGTCGCCCTGGGCGACCTGCTGGAGGATCTCGGCGAAATCTACGGTCCCTCGGTCGAAGACTGCGGCTTCAGCCTTGATACAACGGTCCCGGTCCCGATCGCGATTTCCCTGCACCGCGATCTCGTCAGCCAGGCGCTCGGCAACCTGATCGAGAACGCCTGCAAATATGCCCGCGAAGGAACCACCATCCACCTTAGTGCACGCAAGGACGATAACGCCGTCGTGCTCACGGTATCGGACGATGGCGTCGGCATTCCCGCCGAGCTGCGCGACATTGCCCTACGGCGTTACGGCCGCCTCGATCCCGCGCGACACAAGCCCGGAGCCGGCCTCGGTCTGGCCCTCGTCGCATCCACGGCCCGATTGCATGGTGGAACCTTCGCTCTGGAAGACAACCAGCCTGGCCTGCGCGCGGTGATCAGGCTTCCGGTGCAGGACACGGATGGCGACACCGTGCCCCCGCCAACATGACGAAGATGTAATCTGCAGGAAATGCTGCGGACGGTATGCGGGGTCTAACAGGAGTTTCGACAGGCAATGACGCCACGTCGAAACTGGAGTTCAAGACATGAAGACCCGTTCATTCGTCACTGGTATTGTTGGCGCCCTGATGCTCGCCGCCCCGGGTCTTGCCGTCGCTGCGACCGCAAGCACGGCGAGCCACACCAAGGCCGCCACCGCAAGCTGCAAGGGCCTCACCGGCAAGGCGCTGAAGACCTGCAAGGCGAACATGACGCACAAGAGCGCGACCAAGCAGTCCGCGCCCAAGTCGACGGCCAAGTAAACCTGCCCCAACGGAGCACGACAGTCGCAAAAGCCCCCTCGCTCCAGGAAGCCTTGACGCAAGCCCCCGATTGACAGGCTTTCGAACGACTTTCGTGCTCCGCTTAACAAAGAAATCCATGCCCACAGTCGCTTGAGGCCCAGTCGGTTGGCGACAACCGGCAACACTTTGCGAAAAAGCCGTCCCAGATCAGGACCTTGCCTCAAAGGGACTATCTTCGCAGTTGCAAAAGAAATAATGCTGCAGTGCAGTTGATTGGAGGTCTGGCACCCGGCCAAGTCAAAGATCCGACTGCCGACTCCAACACCAAACTCAGGCCCGGCATTGTCCGGGCCTTTTTCATTGCGCACCAGGCGGCGCGAGCAACACTGTGCCGAGCAGCGCGAACGCTCCAAATTGCTGAACGGAGAGGTCAGACCGAGCAAGGCCAAGCCCTGAACCGATCTCGCGAATTTCCTTGATATGGAGCGTCTACGGTTCCGCTGTTCCAAGTCGAAAAGGCCCTCGCCACGGGAGCCCTGGTGGATTGGCCGAGATCCACGCCGCGCTCGTTGGTGTCTGCAACCTTGCTCCATCCAAGCGCTCGGCAAATCTCACCACAATGCCGGAGAGTACGGCGAGAAAGGCAATTGAGCGATTAGTTTTTGCTAAGGATACGTGCAAGGATAACGCATCTACCAAGTCTTTGCGGCCCTCGGTGAGGCCGGAGGGCGTGGCTTTCAACCCGAACTTCCCAAGAAACGGTGCAACCGCATCGATAATTAACTTACGGACACATCTCCTGAGGTGCTTTGAAGGCTTTTCAAAGAATGACTTAATCGCTAGTTCGAGACAGGAATGGCCTCCGAGCTGTTCCAGTTGGGGACACCCCACACTTTTATGGGGAGCAAAAATAACGCAATTCTGCGGATTATACGTAGGTTTGCCCAGCCAACCCCTGCCACATTGATTTCACATCCTTTTTCAAACCACTTTCTTCCGTTAGCTAACCTTCGTCACGGGGCCGATTGATTCGCAGTCGGTGATAACAGGGTCGCATTTCCCGGGCACATACACATGGAAGTGCAATTTGAAGGGGTATAACAAGTGAAGAAGCTTTTTCTTGCCACTGCGGCTTTCGCCGTCATCGCGACTCCTGCCTTTGCCGCGGATTCTGACTCGAAGGACTTCCGCATTCGCGCAAACGTGAAGCCGGAATGCAGCATCGCTGATCCCGAGAACGTCAACTTCGGCAACCTCTCGATCAACCGTGCTCCGGGCACCGACGCCCTGACCCTGACCACCGAATACGACAACAATTTCCAGAACGTCTGGGCGAGCTGCAACTATGCGGCCGGCATCACCCTGACGACCGCGAATGGCGGCCTCACCACCGATGAAGCCAACGACGGCCCCGATGCCGCCGACTTCACCGACATCATCTACTACCACGCTTCGCTGCGTCCCTCGGATGGTTCGGCCTTCTCGCCGGTCTTCCTGAACACCGAGAGCACCCCGGGCAAGACCCGCACCCGCACGCAGACCGACGCCTTCCATGACGAAGCAATCCTGCGCATCGTCATCCCCGCCGGCGTCAACACCAAGCGCCCGCTCGCTGGCCAGTACAGCGACGTCGCGACCGTTTCGCTCGGCCCCGTCTGAGTCATAGCGCACAGGGGGAGGGTCTCGGCCTTCCCCCTGATTTGCTTGCTGCAGTCCACATGCCACGGCTGATGGCTGCGCTGGTTCGAGTGGTCTCACGAAAAGAGCCGGACTTTACTTTGGGGGGGCGCCGGGCCGCAGGCCTGGCGAGCGGATCAATGCTTTCCAGAATTCTGACGGCAATCACCGCCGCGCTTTTTGTCCTTGTCCCGCTCTCTGCCGAGGCAGCGCGGGTCTCGCCGATGATCGTCGATCTGGAGCCGGCCGGCCGCAACTCGATCGCGCGCGTCGAGCTGACCAACGACAGCACCCGCAACATCCCCTATGAAGTGCAGATGATGCGGGGCGATATCAGCCCCGAAGGCGAGCTGAGCCTCACCCCGGCGGACGACGAATTCCTGGTCTTTCCCGCGCAGGCGATCGTAGAAAGCCGCTCGCAGCAGGTCTTCCGCATTCAATACGTCGGCGAGCAGGCAATGGCGGCCTCGCAGATCTACTATATGTCGATCCGACAGGTGCCGGTCGAGATGCCCGACCAGGCGACCCAGGTTCAGGTCGTGATCAACTACAATGTCCTGGTCAACGTTGTGCCCGATGGCACGCAGCCGCTTCCTGTCGTCAGCAGCGTCGAATTTTCGGAGAGAACGACCGAAGTCGATCCCGATGCGCCCAAGGATGCTCCTGCCAGCAAGCCGCGCACTCTCAAGGGCATTGCCGTGGATGTCGGCAACGATGGCAATCGCTTCTTTCTCGCGGGCACATCCGATTGGTTAATCAAGGCAACCACGACGGCGGGCGAACCCTTCGAGAAGAGCTTCACCGGCGAACAGATCTCGAAGATCATCGGCGTGGGCGTCGTTGCCCCGGGCAAGCACAGGCATTTCTTCGTTCCTGTCGACGAGGACCTCGCCAAGGGGTCTGTGTCGGTCGAGCTAAAGCTCTGATCCGATCATGAAGGGCCGCAAAATTGCCCTTGGGCTGCTGGCCAGCAGCTATGCCATGGCGGTGTCCGGGGCCGCGTACGCGCAAGCTTCCGCAGCGAGCGCGCAAGCGCCGGAAAACCTGCAGGACAGGCGGGCCGCGGATATCCCTGCACCGCGCACCGCTTCGCGCGCCATGGCCTTCACCGTTCCGCTTGTTTCCGGAACCAAGGTCCTTGGCGATGTCCTCATCGAGGTCGCCAAGGATGGTGGTGTCAGGATCGACAGCCAGACGTTGCGCAGCGAACTCGACAAGCTGCTCAACGATACCGGCCATGTCAGGCTGGACGAAGCGATTGCCGGGCGCCCCTATGTCGTTGCGGCCGACCTCAAGCCGATGGGCGTCGACCTCGCATTCGACAACAGCCGCCTTGAACTTCAGGTTTCCTCGATCGAAGGCTCCATCCGCAGGGTCGAAACACTGGGTGAAGCAGGCGAGAACCGTGCTCGCATCGATCTGCCGGTGATCGCCCCGGCAGGTTTCAGCACCTATCTCAACCTCGTCTCCAACGTCGACTACCTTTCGGATACCGGCTTCGCCAATCCTGACGTATTTCTCACCGGGGCGACAAGGGTAGGCGGCCTGGTACTGGAGTACGACGGTGCCTTCACCGATCAGTTCGGAGAAGGTTACAGCTTCTATCGCAGGTCCACTCGCGCCGTTTACGATCAGCCGGATAAGTATCGTCGCTTCTCAGCCGGCGATCTGAGGCTCAACACGATGACACTGCTGCGCACGCCCTTCCTGGGCGGTATCGCAGTGGAGAAAAGCCGCCAGATCTTCGATCCATTCCTGCCTGCCGCAAGGCTGGGTGGCCGCGAGATATTCCTCGACAACTCCTCGACTGTCGACGTGATCATCAATGGCCAGAAGTATCAATCCTTCCAGCTCCAGTCCGGAACGTACGATCTCGCCAGCCTGCCGGTCCAACTTGGCTCTAACGACGTCCAGCTGCAGATCCGCGATTCCTTCGGCCGGCAGCAGACGGTCAATCTCGACTACTTCTTCGAGCCCCTCGACCTGGCGCCCGGCGATGAGGAGTATTCCTTTGCGCTGGGCATGATCGCCGGCAACCTCACTTTCGAGCCGGACTACCGCAAGGATCCCGCATTCACCGGCTTTTACCGCAAGGCCCTGTCACGCAACGTGATCCTCGGCGGCGCTGTGCAGGCTTCCGAACGTGTGCAGCTGTTGGGCGGCACCGCCTCGTTCGTGCCCCAGGTCATCCCGGGGGCGTTCGACGTCGAAGCGGCCGTCAGCCGTGGCAACAACGGCACAGGCTATGCCCTGCGCGCCAACTACCGCTATCGTTCGGGCTCAAGCCTCACCCATTCCAGCCAAATTAGCGTCAATGTCGACTTCGAAAGCCGCAATTTCGATACGATTGGCGATATCGTGCCCAACGATTTCGACCTGTTGAACCTGGGCGTGAATTTCACCCAGGGGTTCACCGATCGCACTTATGCCAGCATCGGCGTGATCCATACCCGTCGTGGCGGCGGTCTCAGCAACCGGAGCACCGTCTTTGGCGATGTAATCCACCGCCTGACAGATCGCATCCGCCTGACGGCAGGCATCGAGTATGGCGACAGTGAATTCTATTCGAGCAACTTCGGTGTGCGTCTTGCGCTCTCCTTCGCCCTGGGCGGTGGGGTACGTGCCAATGCCGATTATCGCAGCCGGACGGAAACATTCCGCTCGACGATGTCAAAGGGCAACGACAGTACGGTTGGCTCGATCGGTTACGACCTCGGCTTTACCGATACGCGCGGCGAAACATCCGCAGACGGTAGCCTGGACTACATCGGCAACCGCTTCGACGCACGTGCATCGCTGTTCACGCAAGGGTCGGACATCGGCCATCTCGTCGATCAGCAACGTGCCCGCCTGCAGGTCGGCACATCGATTGCCTATGCGGGCGGAAGCTTCGGCATTGGCCGCCCGATCGGGGACTCCTTTGCCCTGGTAAAGCCCCACGAGACGCTGAAGGACAATGCCGTGATTACCTCGCGCAGCCTGACTGGGGCAGAGTACTATGCGCGCAGTGGAATTCTGGGCGCGGCGGTGCAGGGAGACCTCTCCTCGTACTATGGGCAGGACATCCAGTACGACGTGGACAGCCTGCAACCCGGCTACGACATCGGCGACGGCACGGTGCGGGTGGATCCGCCCTATCGCAGCGGTTATCGCATCACCGTCGGTAACGATCACTTCGTCAGCGCGGTGGGCACGCTGGTTTCGAACGGTGAACCGGTCTCGCTTATCTCGGGGACCGTGCACGCCGACGATCCGGATGAGGACTTCCAGCCTATGCCTTTCTTCACCAACTCGGCCGGTCGCTTCGGGTTGATAGGGCTTGCTCCCGGCAAATCCTATACGGTGACCCTGAACGGCAACCAGGGTCCATTCGTGATCAACGTGCCGAAAGACAATTCGGGGCTCTACCGTCTTGATACGGTGGATCTGCGACAGGCAGGCGAATAGGAGACAGGCATGCGCATTCTATCATCTCTTGTCGCTCTCGGAACGGCACTCGGCTTGAGCGCTGCGACGGCTACCCCGGCAATGGCCGGTCAGGGGCAAGGCCAGGGCCAGACCTGTTCTCCG
This sequence comes from Novosphingobium sp. KN65.2, assembly GCF_001368935.1. NCBI lineage: Bacteria > Pseudomonadati > Pseudomonadota > Alphaproteobacteria > Sphingomonadales > Sphingomonadaceae > Novosphingobium > Novosphingobium sp. KN65.2. Next base: position 817 of record NZ_CCBH010000196.1, on the reverse strand, counting down.
GAATTCGTGCAGTCTTCGCAGACCGTCACGGTCACGGGTCTGGAGATCGGCACGAACGCGCCAACTTCCGAGAATTTTCAGATCCGCCTCCGCAATGAGGGCAATGGTCAGTGCGGCGCGACCTTGCGTGTCGCCCGATTGAGCACCTCGCCTTCGTCAGGCGTCGCCTTCATCTTGCGTTCGGGCGGTTCGGTCTTCGACATCCTGCCTACGGAAACCAGCCCCGGCACGTCCAACAGCGACGTCTATGTTCCCGGCATTTCTGGCGGCACTAACGGGCGGGCTCTGCCCTTCGTCCTGTCAGTACCCGGGGACTGGGGCATGTCTGCCGGCACCCGCCAGGAGCAATTGCTACTCTCGCTTATCGGCACGGACGGGACCATCTTCGATACGATGATCCTCAACATCGTGATCGACGTTCCGCCTTCGGTTGAACTGCGCATTGTTGGCGTTACCGGCAACAATGAGATCGCGGGGATCAATCTGGGTACACTCGATCCCCAGGCGGTGAACGTGTCCGACCCCTTCGGTGTTCGGATCTGGAGCACATCGCCCTATTCGGTGACTTTCCAGTCAGACCACATGGGCAAGCTGGCGCATGATAGTCTTGGCGATGCCATTCCATACAAGCTGCGCATGGACGGTAGCCTCGTCGATGTGAAAGGCGGCCAGGCTGTCCATTTCGGTACGCGCACGGATTCGCTAGGCGACCTGCATCCGCTCGAAGTGACCGTCGAACCATTCACGGCGCGAGCGGGCGATTACTCAGACAGGGTTCTGGTAACAGTGACGGCCAGCTAGCCTCTCTTATTCACGA
>NZ_CCBH010000195.1:0-22680 GCF_001368935.1 Novosphingobium sp. KN65.2 | reverse complement strand
GCCATCTTCACGATGGCCCGCCTTTTTCTTGACCTGATCGGATCGTCTGATCAGCCGAGCCCCTTACCCGGGGTGACCGACCTACCGTCTCATGGCTCGCTCTGCAGAGCATACGCAGTTAACGCCCTGCGCTCGACCTCGCCGCACACGTTGGCTTGAGGCAAAGCGGGGACAACCCCACCCAACATCGGATGCACTGGGAATTGTGCCGCTACGTAGCGAAGCGCGCCTGTGCGTTGCCAAGGACGAACGAAACCCGCACGCCGGGCCGAGAGCCGTGCCGCAGATTGCGCCCTGCTTTCAGCCCGGCGGTCTGGCAGCTGCGCGGCCGGCAACCAGTCTATCGCATATATCGAGAGGTCGTGGGCAAGAACCTTGCCCGGCGCTTCTATGGGGAAAGGGCTGTCATCCAGCCCCATCGCTCCTCCGTGCAGGGCCTCAGCGCAAAGGCATCTCCCGCACGGCTCAAGTATGATCCGCGTGGCAGATCAGAACGGAATGTCATCGTCAAGATCGTCGCCGAAGCCGCCGCCGCTGCTGCTACCGCCCGACGATCCGCCGGTGCGACCCCAGTCGTCGCCGCCACCGCCCGAACGACCCCAGTCGTCACCTCCACGCGCACCGCCACCGCCCGAGCGGCCACCGCCGCCAAAGCCGCCCGATGCGCCGCCTTCGCCGAAGCCGCCGGAGCGACCGCCGCCACCGCCGCCGCCCTGCGCACCATCGAGCATGGTCATGACCGCGCCCGGTCCCTGCAGTACGATTTCGGTCGTGTAACGGTCGTTGCCCTGCTGGTCCTGCCACTTGCGGGTGCGCAGCTGGCCTTCGATGTAGACCTTCGAGCCCTTGCGCAGGAAGCGCTCGGCCACGCCGGCCAGACCTTCGGAGAAAATCGCGACCGAATGCCATTCGGTACGCTCCTGGCGCTCCCCGGTGTTGCGGTCCTTCCACGATTCACTGGTGGCGATACGCAGGTTGCATACCTTGCCGCCGTTCTGGAACGAACGGACTTCCGGGTCAGCCCCGAGATTGCCGACGAGAATGACCTTGTTGACGCTGCCTGCCATGGAATCGCTTTCCTATCGTGTGTGGCCGGTTGGGTAGCCAATCGCGGCGTCCGACGCCAACCCCGGAAGCGGGCCTTTCCCACAACCGAGGCGGAAGGATCGCTAGAGGCCGATGGCCGTCGCGGTCCAGAACGTCAGCCCTGCGGCAATATAGGCGAGGCCGAACAGGTAGGCGAGCATGAAGGCGGGCCACTTCCAGCCGTTCGTCTCACGCCGGGTGACGGCAATCGTCGACATGCACTGCGGCGCGAAGACGAACCAGGCCAGGAAAGCCAGTGCCATTGGCAGGGTCCAGCGCGACTTGAGCTGATCGCCCAGTTCCATCGCCTGCTCGTCCTCGTCCGTGGCATCGACGGCATAAGTCGTCGCCAGCGAACTGACTGCCACTTCGCGCGCAGCCATGGCCGGGATCAGCGCCAGTGCCATGTCACGGTTGAAGCCGATCGGCTCGACCACGACGGCAAGGCCATTGGCGACCTTTCCAGCAATCGAGGCGTCGACCTGGCTTTCTCCCGGGCGGGCCTGCGGGAAATTGAGCATGACCCACAGCACGACAGTGACGGTGAAGATGATCGTGCCGGCGCGCCGCAGGAAGATCCAGGCACGCTGCCACAGGCCGATCGCCATGTCCTTGAGGCGGGGAAGCTGGTACTTCGGCAGCTCCATGATGAAGCCTGAAGCCGCCCCCTTGGTCACCGATCGGCGCAGCACGAGAGCGACCGCCATCGCCCCGATCACGCCCGCGACATAGAGCGCGAAGAGAACCAGTCCCTGCAGGCCGATGCCCCAGCCGACGGACCGGCTGGGGATGAAGGCGGCGATGATCACCGCATAGACCGGCAGGCGCGCCGAGCACGTCATCAGCGGCGCGATCAGGATCGTCGTCAGCCGATCCTTGGGATCGCTGATCGAGCGTGTCGCCATGATGCCGGGAATGGCGCAGGCGAAGCTCGAAAGCAGCGGAATGAAACTGCGCCCCGAAAGGCCGACCGAGGACATCAGCCGGTCCATCAGGAAGGCCGCGCGAGCCATGTAGCCCGATGCTTCCATCGCGAGGATGAATGCGAAAAGGATGACGATCTGCGGCAGGAACACGACCACCGAGCCGACACCGGCAAGGATGCCGTCGGTCACGAGATCGCGTACGAGGCCAGCGGGCATGAACTCGATAGTCCAGTCGGTCAGCCAGCCTACCGCTGCCTCCAGTCCGTCGGCGAACGGGGTCGCCCAGGCAAAGACCGCCTGAAACACCACGAAGAGCAGCGCGAACAGAACGAACGGCCCGATCCAGGGATTGAGCAGAAGACGATCGAGCTGCGCGTGCAGGCGATGGCGGCGGGTTTCCGAGAGAATCGCGCCTTCGGCCATGGCATGGGCGGCAACGCGCCGCTCGGTCAGGGAAAGGTCGGTTATGCCCGGCCCGGGGTGGCGCATCTCGGCAGAGGCGATCGCCTCTGCCAGATCGGTCAGGCCGCGGCGACGCACGGCTACCGTGGGAATGACGCGCACCCCCAGTTCCTGCTCGAGCAGCATGGCGTCGAGCACGAGACCGTCGCGTTCGGCAAGGTCGACCATGTTGAGCGCGATGACGGTGGGCTTGCCCAGCGCAAGGATTTCCTGCGCGAAGACCAGGTGCTGTTCCAGGTTCGACGCATCGAGGACGATCACCAGCACGTCCGGCACGGCTTCGCCGGGGAAATGGCCGCGCACGACCTTGGAAGTAACTTCCTCGTCCGGGCTCGTTGCATCTAGGCTGTAAGCGCCGGGAAGGTCGGTCATCTCCACCGGCTCGCCGGTGGGAAGCACGAAGCGGCCCGACTTGCGCTCGACGGTGACGCCCGGATAATTCGCGATCTTCTGACGCGCACCGGTCAGGGCATTGAACAGCGCGCTCTTGCCCGCATTGGGGTTGCCGACCAGTGCGACCTTGCGTTGGCGGCTCACAGGACTTCCACTTCCATGGCTGCGGCGTGGGCGCGGCGCACGGCCACGATCATGCGGCCGACCGAAATCGCGATCGGATCGCGGCCGCCGAAGACGCCGCGATGCGAAACGGAAACCTTGGCCCCCTCGTCGATGCCGAGCGCACGCAGACGGTGCGCCTCCTCATCGACGAGGCATTTCCAGTCGACCGCTGTGATGCGGGCGCCCTGGCCTACGGGAAGCAAGTCTAAAGTCATGGATCTGCGCTGCCAGATTACATCGTTATTTGCAACTGGTTCGCAATAGCCACCCCCTCCTGTCATTGTCCGCGATCAAATCGGGAGCAGCGACAGGCAAAAAATCAGCGCGCCGGGTAGCGCAACCGGCCCAGCAGCCGGGTCACGCTGAAACGGTCGTCAGGGGCGCGGAACACTTTCGCCTTGGTCTTTTCGAAGCGGATGATGCCGTCGATCCGGCGGTCCAGAAAAGCGCGGGTTTCAGCCTTGTCATCGCTCTTGTCGCGGGCATAGACCTGCAGCGTCGCGGCATAGATCGCTCCAAGGATCGCCCGCTTGGTATAGTGGTTGTAGTCCGTCGCGGTATCCCCTGCGAGGCGCCACATCACATCCGCGCTATGCCATCCCAGCTTTGTCGCGGCGACGACGTTTTGCGGCATCGCCATGATCGAAAGCGCCCGGGTCAGGGCTTCCTCCCTGCCGGCCACGGCGTCGAGTCGCGCCATGACGAGGCGACGGATACGCTCGCGGATCGGAAGATTCGCCAGCGATTCGGCCGGCGTCGTGGCCACCATGCGTTCATCGACATGGCCGATCCAGGCGGCGATCATCGCCATCGCACCGCCCTGGAAGGCGAACTGGGCAAGTTCGTTATCGATGCCCGCCATGGCCGCGGCCTGCGCCACCGCTTCCTCGCTCCACCCATCGAAGGCGACGGCATCGGCAATCGCCGGGGCGAGCTGTCGGCGCAGCGCTTCGAGAGTCTGCGGCTCTTCCATCATCCTGCCTGCCACGCGATCACATCACCGGGCCGTAGACGGCCTGTGCCTTCTTCTTGTTCTTCGCCGCATATTCGTCGAGTACGGACGTCATCGGGCCGGTCTTGCTGTCGAGCGCCGCATAGTCGCGCGCCGAACGCCCCGAATTGTCGGCACGATTGGGATCGGCTCCGGCCTGCAGCAGCGCCTTGACGAGCTGCAGGTCCTTACGGTGCACGGCATAGATCAACGGCGTTTCGCCCGCGTCGTTCGAAGGGTCGGGCGACGCCTTGCTTTCCAGCAGGAACTCCGCGCCTTCACGCCAGCCCAGATTGACCGCCATTTCCAGCGGCGTGCGGCCGTGATCGTCCGCAGCGTTGACGTTGGCGCCATGCGAGATGAGGTAGTTGAGCCAGGTCAGGTCGCGGCGGGCAGTGACGATGTGCAACGCCGTCTCGCCAGTGGTCACGTCGCGCGAATTGATGATCTGCGATGAAGGATCGAGCAGGGCTTCTTCGACCTTGGCCCCATCCTTCTTCTTGACCGCTTCGAGGAACTTGTACCCTTCCGAGAAGCCCGCCTGGGCCATGACCGGTGAGGAAACCGCAAGACCCGCGGCAAGCGTCGGCAAGGCCGCCATCAGGATCGCCCGAGAGATCCGCGCACCGTACCCCAAGTTGTTCCTGGACACTTCGTATTTCCTCCGACTTGGTCGATTCTTCCGGCGCTTGCTGCTGTTCGACCCAGGCATCGCACCTTGCATGGCGCGGCTTAGCAGAGCACTAGACGGAATCAAAGGATTACCAAGGGTTTGCAGCATTCCGAAGGGAAAACTGCGTCCAATGAAAACAAGCGGTTGGGAAGGAACGGAAAACCCGAACCGGCTCCGAATCCTGGGCAATCTGTCGCTCCGAAAGCCTCCCGACAAAATAAAAGCCCCCGTCCTGGCGGCAACCGGGACGAGGGCTGAAAGCGCTTCTCGGGTCGCATGTGAAAAGCTCCCGCACTCTACCGGCAACGGGAAGATGGCGCAATGACCAATCAGTCCCACGACTTCGCGGATGCCAGCAAACTTGACCCGATCACGGCACTCATGGGGACGCTCCCCCCCGAGGAATTAGACCTGCGTTTAAAACTTTACCAGGCGGGCCGTCTGGCCTCATTCATGCCGTACGAGACGGAAAGTCCCTTAGCGAGATCCATTTGCTCACTGGTCTGCGATCTGGTTCGAGAATGGCAGTTTGCTCCGGCGCAAGTCGATGATTTGGAGAAGGTGGCCAAGCTCGCTCGCCGCCTGACGATCTGTGCGAATGACGCTCAACTGTTCGAGGCGGGCGCATGAACAGCTGGGACGATATCGATCGCGCCGCGCAGGACGCTGAGCGCCGCCGCAACCTGCGAGTGGTGTCCCCAAATTTGGGGAGACCCCCTTCGCCGATGCTCGCTCCCCTCAACCTTGCCGAGTTGGCCACGATCCCTGCGGAGGCAGTTGTGTTTGCAATTGAGCGAGTTGCGCCCCTCGGTGAAGTCACTTTGTTTACCGGGCCAGGAAGCACGGGCAAGTCACTGCTGGCGCAGCAAATCGCCACCGCCTCTGCGGCCGGACTCAACTGCCTGGGCCTTGAAGTGATGGAAGGCCCATCGCTCTATGTGACCTGCGAAGATGGCCCCAGCCAGCTGCATTATCGGCAGGAGCGATTGTGTGAAGCGATGAACGTGCCGATGGCGAGCCTTGCGGGAAAGTTGCACTTGGTCAGCCTTCGCGGCGCGCTCGACAATCCGCTCGACGGCGATGACGGGAAGGGCAATTTCGCTCCCACGCCTAGCTACCATCGGCTTGCCGAGACTATTCGGTCAATTGGCGCTCGAATTGTCGCACTGGACAACGTGGCGCACCTTTTCACCGGCAACGAAAACGACCGAGGGGAAGTCACGAGGTTCGTCAATCTGCTCAATCGGTTGGCAGGCGAAACAGGCGCAGCGATTCTGTTGATAGGCCATCCCAACAAGAGCGGGGATACCTACAGCGGCTCGACTGCTTGGCTCAATGCCGTCCGTTCGCAGGTCTGGATCGGACGGGTTCTCGACCAGGACGGTGATGAGCAAGATCCAGATGTGCGCGTGCTCACCATTGGCAAGGCTAACTACGCCAAGCCTGGCGAGGCACTGCGTTTCCGCTGGCATAATTGGGCATTCGTCCTCGATGGGGAATTGCCGCCTGACAAGCGCCAAGAGATGGCCGAAGTGATTAAGGCCAACGGGGAAAACTCGGTCTTCCTGCGCTGCCTGAAGGAGCGGAACGAGCAGCAACGGCAAGTGTCCGACAAGCCGACCGCTGCCAACTATGCCCCACGTGTTTTTGCCAAGATGCCGGTTGCGAAAGGCATGTCGAAAACCAGTCTCGAAAAAGCCATGGAAAGGCTGTTCATGGCGGGCCGAATTGAGCGTGGCTTCCTCTATCGCGACACTGCCGAGGGGAAGGATATTTTCGGTCTCCGCGAGGCTTCCGGAAGGCCTTCCGAAATTCCGGAAACCTATCCGGAAAGCTCCCGGAAACATCTTCCGGAAGGCTCCGGAAACCCGCACAAATCGACCGGAAACAGTGTCCCTTATACCTACGGTATAAACGGGGCTGGCCCGGAGGGCCCCAGCCCCTCCATTGAATCGGGCTGGTCGCCCGATGCGTTTTCAGTGGAGGATGACCTCGACTGGGGAGACGATGCCGAGGGGGCGGATGAATGACGCCCGCAACCGCAGTGCGATCTATCGCGCGTGATCTCTCCCGCTTGCGCCCGGATTGGCGTGATCCGGAACGCTACTTCGAAACTCGCAGTGATTTGGAAAACCGCCTGCGCAGACTGGCTAAGCAGTTGGATGGTGAACGATGAGCTTTCTTGAGGAACTGATGGCAGCGGTGTTTCCTGCCGTGCTTATTGAGTTGTGGTCAGGTGCAGACGGATGGCCCTGCTACAAGATCAACCTCTGCGTCGGCCCTGACGACGAACCGTTTGGCGATGGGGTAGAATACCCGACCTTTCGCGCGGCCTGGGATGCTGCCGAGGAATTCGGCGCTTCGATGCTTCCCGGTCGCTTCCATGTAATCAACATAACGATGGAGGCCTTTGGTGCGTAACCGAGCATGGCCCTACAATACCGCAGCGTGGCGCAGGCTGCGCGAGGCGCATTTGTCGCTTGAACCTGAGTGCCGCCATTGTGCCTTGCGCGGCGTACTGACCATGGCCAGCCATGTGGACCACATCACGGCTATCAGCGAAGGTGGCTTGCCCTTCCCCAGCCATGACGGCCTGCAAAGCCTTTGCCTCCCCTGCCACAGTCGCAAGACGGCGCGCGGTGGCGAGGCTGGCGCTGTCAGCACGAACAAGCCGATGAAGGGCTGTGATGCCAAGGGCGATCCGATCGACCCCGCCCACCCTTGGAAATCGCTCAGGGCTGAGGGGCGCGTGGCGCGCAGGAGCCTTAAAAATCAATTAGTTTCGAGGATTCGCCGTGGGTAAGCGCGGTCCCGGAGCAAGCCGCTTGCGCATTGCTGCGAAGGCCGTTCCTGTTGAACAGGCGGGATATGCGGGCACCATGTTCGCAGAACTTGAGCCTCCGGCAGCCTTCCTGAACACGGTGGCACACCCTTGGGAAAAGGATGGGATGCCGGAGGCTGAGAAGGTGATTGCCTTCCTCGAAACGCTCCCGATTGTGTCAGGCCTCAAGGCGGGCCAGGCGCTCGAGCTGATAGACTTCCAGCGGCAGTTCGTGCGCGGCGTCTACGAGCCGCGAGATCGCGATGGCAACCGCCTGGTGCGACTTGCAGCGCTATCGGTGGCACGAGGGAACGGTAAATCGGCGCTGCTATCCGGCCTGTCGCTGGCGCACCTGCTGGGCCCCTGCTTGGAGTCCTATGGCGAATGTTACGCGGCGGCGCTCGATCGCGAGCAGGCTGGCGTCCTTTACAACCAGGCGCGCGCTTACATCGAGGCGACGCCTTGGATGGCGGCGCGCGTGAATATCCGCGATTGGCACAAGGAGATCATCGACGAGGAAAGCCAGTCGCGTTGGCGCGCGCTGACCTCTGACGCCAGGAAGGCGCACGGCCTCGCACCGTCGTTCTGGATCGCGGATGAGGTGGCACAATGGCGCAGCCGAGAGCTTTGGGACAACCTGGCGACCGGCATGGGCAAGCGGACCTCCGCACTTGGCGTGACGATCAGCACGCAGGCAGCTGACGATCTCCACTTCTTCTCTGAGATGCTGGACGCGGAGCCAGTGCCGACGGTCTACACCCAGCTCCATGCCGCCCCCGACGACTGCTCGCTCGACGATCCTGCCGCTTGGGCGGCCGCCAATCCGGCCTTGGGCGTGTTCCTCAACGAGGACCAATTTGCGGATGCGGCAGCCCGGGCCAAGCGCTCGCCGTCATTCCAACCTTCGTTTCGCCTACTCCAGCTCAACCAGCGCATTGCGGCAGAGGGCCGGTTCATCGAGCAACTCGACTGGGACGCGAACGGTGAGCCCTACGACGAAGCCGAGTTGGAAGGCCAGGTTTGCTACGGCGGCCTCGACCTGTCGAGCACGAAGGACTTGACCGCACTTGCCCTGTACTTCCCACACGCCGGCAAGGTTTTGGTCTGGCACTGGCTCCCCTATGACACGATCCCGGCGCGCGTGGAACGCGACCGGGTTCCCTACGATCGTTGGGTTGCCGATGGTTGGGCGCAGGCAACCGTGGGCAACGCTCGCGATGACGTCGCAATCCTGATGCAGCTGGCGGAAATCCGCAGCCGGTACGACGTGCGCGGCATCGCGTTCGATCGCTGGCAGATCGAACGGCTCAACAAGCTCTTGAGCGATGAAGGGATAGACCTGCCGATGACCGAATTCGTGCCGGGGTTCAAATCCTACGCGTCAGCCGTCGATGCCTTTGAGACGGCGCTGCTGACCCGCAAATTACGGCACAACGGCAATCCGCTCCTGCGCTGGCAGGCGGGCAACGTGATCGTCGAGACGGATCCGGCCGGGAACCGCAAGCCGACCAAGGCCAAGTCATTTGACCGCATCGACGGTATCGTTGCGACCATCATGGCTTGTGGTGCGGCTGCGGTGGATGAGGGGCCAGAGGTTTACAAGGGCGAGGGGATTATGTGGCTCTAGCGGTGTGGCTTATAAGCGGATTTCGGGAGTTGGATTTCAGGAAGTCCAATGTGAGCCCGCGTTTGATTGAGTGCGCGTTCCAACTCCGCAATCTGCTTTTTGAGGACCTCAATCTCGTATGGTTCCAGCTTAGCAGCGGATTTCAATCGTTCGCGATAGCGCGCTTGGCGCTCAGAGGGTGTCATTGCCATACGACGTGCATAACGGATTGACGGCAAGTTTGCAATTCGTTACGTAACGGACGAGCCGAGCGGAAGCTACCAACAACCACCCGGCTCTAACCACAACCGATCGGTAGGAGATCAATCATGGCTTATTCCCCATTACGGGCTGACTTTGCCCGCGCCAATCCCATTCATCATATTCCTGGCATTCGCCGCAGCTTCCCGGCCGTCTCGTCGCGTCGAGCCGAAGTGGAGGAGATTATCGAACGGCTCATCGGTATGCTCGATCGGCTGGACGGCGATCCCGACCTTGAAGAAACCGACCTTGAGGATTCGTTCGTGCTCTCGCCGCTGGCTCTTGATTTTGCCGGTGGCCCTGGCTGCGCAGTTGCCGACATCGACAAGGCAATCGACGACGACCCTTGCGACGCGGACACCGACAGTGAGCCGGACGATGACGACTTCAACTTCCCGCTTTACGGACTCGATCAGAGCGAGGCCGAGGCTTTACCGCCGTCTGCGGACCGCACGCTCTTGAGAGAGCACCGCGACTATATCCGCAGGACTAGGTGTCGCCGCTTGGACCCACCTCACGGCAGAGGGTATGTCACAGAGTACAGGCTCGTTTGACCTTGTTTTCCCCAAGCTTGGCTGTGCAAGGAGTAAATGCGCTTGCCGCAATTACTCCTTGGTGCTAGTTAATGCGTCAAGCGCAGTAACTGGACGGTATGGCTAAGCTTTCGCAACTCACTGAGGAGATGGCTCGCATCACTGGTTTGCCTCACGGCACAGTGCACCAGACTGCGCGCCATCTCCGTGAGGCTGGGCTCATCTCGTCGGGCGGCCGCGGACCAGGTGGAGCGGAGATGCATTTCACTGACGCACGAAATTTACTGCTCGGGCTCGCTGCCAGCCAGCAAGTGAAAGACTCGCCTCTCGTCGTTTCGATGCTTGGCGATGCCCGCTGCATTGACTTTGGCAACACTAAAGGGGCCAGCGTTCTGCCCTATGATGGCGCGCTGATCGACGACAAGATTCTCTCAGAATGCTCGTTCGGTATGGCCGTTGATGCGATTCTTTCTGCCATGTCAGAAGGTGAATTCGCTGACGAGGAGGGTGAGCCATTCGATGTGGCAATCACTGTCTCTCGTTCCAATGGCGGCGTCGGGCTCTCTGCAATCATCCGGTTCCAGACCATGCATCAATTCATGCAGTGGGACTTCAATGCGAGCAACCCCGACTTCGAAGGCCTCGACAGCGAGGCGGCGAACCGACTGGCGCGCGAACGTATTTCGAGTCCGGAAAGTGCTCACTTTGAGCAAACCACCCGAATCGGGAAGATGATGCTCGAAACTCTCGCGAATTTCATCGCTGGAGCCAATGAATGACGAAATCGCCGCTCCCCACGGCGTCCTCCGCCGCGTCTGGCACTGAGGAAGGGGTGCACCCCATGGGGAACTACCGCCATCGCCGCGAGGCAGAAGGCACTCACAGTGCGGGGGCCAAAGGCCCCCGCCAGAATGAAGGACTGTAAGATGATCAAGACTGCGGACCTGATGGAACAGCGGGCGGCCATTCTGGACCGCATGAACGCTGCTCACAAATCCGATGACAATGCCGCCTTCGAAGCGGCGGAAACCGAGCTGCGCAACCTGGACGCCAAGCTCGATCGGCAGAAGAAGATCGACGCTGCGGAGCGTGTCGAGATCGGCAAGCCGATCAACGGTGACGTCAAGCTGGACAGTGAAATCCGTTCGAAGTTCTCCCTCTCGCGGGCCGTGGCCGGTGCCGCTGGCCTTGGCGTCGACTGGGGCTTCGAGCGCGAAATGCAGGCCGAGCTTGCCACCCGCGCAGGCCGGAAGCCCCAGGGCGTATTCATCCCGACCGAGATCTTTGAACAGCGTGTGCTGACAACTTCGGCCGCAAGCGAGATCGTCTCGACCGATCACCGCCCCGACCAGTACATCAACGCGCTGGTCGCGTCGTCTGTTGTTCGCGGTCTGGGTGCGCGCGTCCTCAATGGCCTTACCGGCAATATCTCGATCCCGCGCGAAACCGACTCCCCGGCCATTGGCTGGGTTGCCGAGAACGCGGCCCTGTCGAGCGATGATGCCGATTTCGATGCCGTGACGATGAGCCCCAAGCACGCTGGCGCTCTTTCGGAATGGTCGCGCAACATGGTGATCCAGTCGTCCCCGGACGTGGAAATGCTCCTGCGCGGAATGCTGGCCCGCAATCTTGCGCTGGCGATCGACCTGGCATCGATCAAGGGCGGCGGCTCGAATGAACCGACCGGCGTTCTGGCAACCTCCGGCATTGCCACGCAGGCCTATGCTGACAGCCTGTTCGACACCACGGCGGAAATGATCGCCAAGTGCGATGTTGCCAACGTGGGCACCGCGCGCCGTAGCTTCCTGACTGCGAACAGCATCAAGAAGATCGCCATGAAGCAGCTCGACGGTAACAATCTGCCTGTGGGCGTTCCGGCCATCTTCCACAATGAGTCGGTCACGTTCTCCAACCAGGCCCCTGAGGATCTTGGTGTCGGCACGGACGAAACCGCGCTGATCTATGCCGACTGGTCCGAATTGCTGATCGGCATCTGGAGCGAGATCGACATTCTCGTGAACCCGTTCGAATCGACGGCCTACAGCAAGGGCAATATCTCGATTCGCGCGATGGCGACCGTGGACGTAGCCCTGCGCCACAAGCCCGCTTTCGTATCGGCTACCGGCGTGGACGCTACGGCGGCTCTCGCGCTCCCGGCGGTCGTCTGATGAGCGCGGCGGCAAAGCTTGAGCGCCGCACCTTCTCGGAGGTGCGCACCGCTGGGCGGCGCCTGGAGGGGTATGCCGCCACGTTTACCGGCGAAGCCGACCTGGGCGCGTTCCGGGAGCGCATTGCCCCCGGTGCTTTTCGGAACGCGCTTTCGGGCGATATTCTCGCGCTTCTCGACCACGACGCGGGCAAGGTTCTGGGGCGTACCCGATCGGGCACGCTGCGGCTCTCTGAGGATTCACGGGGGTTGATGTTCTCGCTCGACCTTCCCGAGACGCAAGCGGGCCGCGACGTGCTCCAGCTTGCCGAACGCGGTGACCTGGGCGGGATGAGCTTCGGCTTCACCATCCCCGAGGGCGGCGATAGCTGGCAGGGACAGACCCGGACGCTTCGCTCCGTCAATCTGAAAGAGATCAGCGTCGTTTCGGCCTGGCCTGCCTATGAGGGCACCGAGATCGCCTTGCGGGCACTCCAGCTTGGTGCCGAGGCCGCGCGGCGGCGCCGTGTCCTGGTAATGGCGGAGGCGGCACTATGGGCATGATGGACCGCGTTGCCAGCTTCCTTGGCTTTGAGCGCCGTGCCGATGGCTCTGACCTGTCGTGGGCGGCTCTCGCTCCCGGTATCGGCTATACGGCGGGCGTATCGGCGCGCGCCGCCGAGAACCTTTCGAGCGTTCTGGCGTGCACGACCGTTATCTCAACTTCGCTCGCGAGCATCCCGGCGCTGGTCTATCGGCGCGAGGGCGAAAACCGCATTGAGGCTATGGGCCACCCGCTCACCCGGATTACGCGCAACGGCGTGACCGAAACGATGACCTGGCCCGACTTCCTTGAGCATCTTGTCGCGTCGGCCCTGCTGACCGGCAACGGCCTTGCGGAGATCCTGCGCAGCGGCAACGGGCAGCTTTCGGGCTTCCGGTATATCCCGTGGGGCATGGTGACGGCCTCCGAGCTGTCGAGCGGCAGGCTTGCTTATGACGTGTCGGACGGGCGCGGACGCTCGCGGCGCTTGCTCGCTGGCGAGGTTCTGCACCTGCGCGATCGCACCGATGACGGCCTGATTGGCAAATCAAGGCTGTCTCGCGCTTGCGATGCCGTCTCTGGCGTCCAGGCGGCGAACAGTCACGCGCTGGCCTTCCTGAATAATGGGGCGAGTCCCAGCGGCGTTATCGAGGTTCCCGGTACTATGACGGCCGAGCAGCGCACCGGCCTGCGCGATCAGTTCGCAACACGCCATTCAGGCCATGCAAACGCTGGCTCGACCATGGTGCTCGACGGCGGCATGACGTGGAAGGCATCGCAGATTAGCCCCGAGGATGCCGAGCTGCTGGAAACGCGGAAATTCGGCACCGAGGAAATCTGCCGGTTGTTCCAGGTTCCGCCCCCGCTGGTACAGGACTACAGCCACAACACGTTTACCAATTCGGAGACGGCGGGCCGGTGGTTCGCCATGTTCACGCTCGCTCCTTGGGCGCGCAAGATCGAATCCGAGTTCGCCCGCTCCGTCTTTCCGACGAACAGCGGCTACGAACTGGAGCTTGACCTTTCGGGCTTCCTGCGCGGCGATCCGAAAACCCGCTGGGATGCTCACAAAATCGCGATCGATACGGGCGTGCTCGACCCCGAGGAAGTGCGGCAGGTCGAAGGCTGGAATCCGCGCAAGGAGGTGCAGGCATGACTGATCTTGTCAGCCTCACCGAAGCCAAGGCATGGCTTCGCGTATCTGGTAGCGACGAAGACGACACGATTTCGCTGTTGATTGGCGCTGCGTCCGAAGCGGTGCTTGAAACGGCGGACGGATGGGACGGCACTGGGACGGTTCCCGACCGGCTCAAGCTCGCCTGCCTGGCCCGCATTGCGATGGCATTTGACAACCGCGACAGCGTGAAGGCCGGAGACGGCGAAGACCGCCTCGTTCAGCCTTTCAGGACTTTGGACGTCTGATGGCGCGCCGCGCAGCCTCTCTTGTCCAAGCCGACTACGACCGCGCGGTCGCGGCCCTGGCCAAGTGCGGGCTGCGCCCGGAGATCATATTCGACTTGGTAAACGGAACGGTGAAGGTAACGGCGGCGGAGACGACTACGCCGGCACGCACCAACTGGCAGGAAAAGGCCCCTGATCGTGTCTAGAAAAGTCACATGGCCGGGTGTGAGGACGAAGCGGGCGAAGGGCCGCACGTACTACTATTGGGCGCGCACCGAGCCTTGGAGCCGCCTGCCCAACCCGTATGACGACCCGGACGGCTTCATGCGCGCCATCGCCCGCTTGCAGCGCATAGGGGCGCTGGAAGATGAGCGGACGCGCACAGGCACTTTCGGCGGGCTAGTGGCCGCGTACCGCAAGGACCGGAAGTACCTGGATCGCAGCGCGAGCACGCGCGCCAATTACGATCACTATCTTTCCCGGCTCCTGGCCGCATACGCTTCCGCCCCGCTTAGGGAGCTAACCCGCGAGGACATACAAACGCGCGTGATGGACGCTAATCAGGACACTCCGGGCGCAGCGGACATGATGCTTTCGATCCTGCGCAACCTCTACAAATTCGCGGTCAAACGGCACCGCGGTATCGAGGACTGGACGCTGGGCGTCGAACCTTACGGCAATCAAAGCGAACGCGAGCCATGGCCCGACGACTTGCTGGCGTTGGCACTTGCCAGCGAGAATGCCTCTTTTCGGCGCGCGGTCGCCCTCACCCTCTACACCGGCCAGCGCGTCGGTGACGTGTGTTCGATGACATGGGGGATGATCCGGGCAGATGCGCTGCACTTCCGCCAACAAAAGACGAAGGCGGAGATGGTTATCCCGCTGTATCCAAAGCTATCCGCGCTGGTCTCTGACCTTCCCCGATCAGACCGGCATCTGTTCCTGTTGAGCAACGAGCAAGGCGGCCCGTTAATCCCCGACACCTTCGGCCGCTGGTGCCGCAAGTTCTGCGCAGACAACGGCCACGAGCGGCGCACGGCCCACGGCCTGCGCAAGAACGCGACGATAGAGCTTTTCGAGGCTGGCTGCACAACTGCCGAAGTCGCCGCGATCACCGGCCACAAGTCGCTCGGGATGCTGGACCATTACGGCAAGAAACGGTCGCAGCCGAAGATTGCAAGGCTCGCCACGGCGAAGTGGCAAGGTGCTGAAACCAAACGAGAACGGGAAAACTGAGCGCGGAAGGGAAAACCGCGCTTGCAACGAATTGAAAACAATAGGGCTTTTCAGATGGTGGATAACAGAGCATGAAGCGACGCGCCATGACCTACCTGACACGCTGGATAGCCCCCTTTGCCCTCGGCCTTGCCGCGAGCCTGTCTCTCACCGCCTGCTCGCAGCAGGAGCAGCCTGAGCGACCGCCGCTGGAAGGCGCCGCGATCGGGGGGCCTTTCACGCTGGTCGACAAGGACGGCAAGGCCGTCACCTGGGACCAGTTCAAAGGCAAGTGGCGCATCGTCTATTTCGGATACACCTTCTGTCCGGATGCCTGCCCGCTCGATGTCCAGGCGATGATGCGCGGCTTCAACCTGTTCGACAAGGCGCACCCTGCGGAAGCGGCGAAAGTGCAGCCGATCTTCATCTCGATCGACCCCGAACGCGATACCCCCAGGGTCGTCGGTGAGTGGACCGCCGCCTTCGGCCCCAACCTGCTGGGCCTGACCGGCACCCCCGATCAGGTAAGAGTCGCCGCCGACGCCTTTGTCGCCTATTACAAGAAGGGTGAGAAAACCCCCGGCGGATACCTGATGGACCACAGCCGCATTGCCTACCTGATGGGCCCGGACGGCAAGCCCATCGCCATGCTCCCCGTCGACAAGGGCCCCGACGCCGTTGCAGCCGAACTTGCCAAGTGGGTGAAGTGAGCAGCGCGACGCCTTTCTGGGAGCGTCCGCTCGAGACGCTCGACCGCGCACAGTGGGAAGCCCTGTGCGACGGTTGCGGCCAATGCTGCCTGCACAAGGTGGAAGACGCCGACACCGGAGAGATCTTTCACACCAACGTCGCGTGCAAGCTGCTCGACCTCAAGACCGCACGGTGCAGCGACTACGCCAATCGCCGCAGCTTCGTGCCCGATTGCCTCAGCCTCAGCCTGAAGAATGCAGGCAGCCTCGACTGGCTGCCGCCGAGCTGCGCCTATCGCCTGCGCTCGGAAGGCCAGCCCCTGCCCGAATGGCACTATCTCCTCAGCGGGGATCGCAATGCGGTGCATGACGCGGGCATGTCGATCGTCGGCAAGGTGATCAGCGAGACCGTCGCCGGGCCGCTGGAGCATCACATCGTCTGGCCCTACGGCGAAGACGATTTCGACGAGGACGCCTGCGAAGAGGAGGAAGGCTGAGTCCGTGCTCGACTGGTTGCGCCGCAATCCTCGCGAAGAGCCTGTCATAGACCTTGACGGCAAGGACGTCCCCATAGTGATCCGCCGCCATGACCGGGCGCGCCGCCTTACCATGCGGCTGGCTCCCGACGGCAGCGAAGTGCGCATCACGATCCCGCGCTGGACGCGTACGGCAGAAGCCATCGCCTTCGCCGGATCGCGGCGCGACTGGCTCGCCCGTCAGCTTGCCGCCCTGCCCGTCGCCGAGCCCCTTGCCCACGGCGCGCAGATCCGGTTTCGCGGCGAAGCCCTTCTCATCCGGCACGATCCCCAGGCCCCGCGCCGCGCCGTCCACGGCGAAGGCGCCATCGCGCTGGGCGGCCCCGAAACCTCGCTGCAATCCCGCCTCAGGCGCTGGCTGGAGGGCGAAGCGCGTACGCTCATGGCCGGGGATCTGGTCGAGTACTGCGCCCGGGCCGAAGTCGCCGCGCCCAAGCTGGCGCTCTCGAACGCGAAGCGGCGTTGGGGCAGTTGCGCGCCCGACGGCTCCATCCGGATCAACTGGCGCCTGATCATGGCCCCGGACTTCGTGCGCCGGTCCGTTGTCGCCCACGAAGTGGCCCACCTCATCCATTTCGACCACTCGCCCGCCTTCCACGCCAGCCTCAATGCGCTGTTCGAAGGCGATATTCGGACTGCGAATGCCTGGCTCAAGGCCCACGGACGCGAGCTTTACCTCCCCTTCGGCTAGCGTTTGGCCCCCGAAGCGCCTAAGTAGGCCCCATGTCGTTGTTCAAACGCTCAGGATACTGGAAGGACGTCAGCCCCACGGGGATGGTCGCCGACTTCAAGGCCGTCTGGAAACAGGCCGGCAACAACCGCTGGCGCATTGCCGCGCTTTCGGCCGCCTGCACTTTCGGCGTGTTCTTCACGATGTACCAGCAGGAGGCGAAAGGCCCACAGCCTCCGCCGAAGATCACCTATATCTCGACGTTCTCCGGCCATCGCACCGAGGCCGAGATCATCGCGTCCAACATCGCGAACCAGAAGCGCAAGGAAGCGGTCGCCAAGGAACTCGCCAAGCGTGACGAGGAAGTGCGCAACATCTACAAGACGATCGGCCGCATGTCCGGCATGGACGTCGAAAAGATCGCGCGCGAGGCCGAAGCCGAGCAGGCTGCCCGGGACGCCGCACAGAAAAAGAAGCAAGGCAAACTGCCCGAAGGCGTTACATCGGTCGAGCAGATCGCGGCCCAACAGGACGAAGCTGCCCAGTGACAACAGATAATCGCGAGGACGCTCGCTGGCTGGCGGCAACCGCCGGTCTCGCCGCGCGCGCGCGTCCGATCAGTCGACCCAATCCCGGCGTCGGCGCGATCATCGTGAAGGAAGGCAAGGTTGTTGCCCGCGGCTGGACCCGGGCGACGGGGCGCCCCCATGCCGAAGCCGTCGCGCTCGATGCCGCCGGCGACGCGGCACGCGGCGGCACGCTCTACGTCTCGCTTGAACCCTGCGCCCACGAATCGCCGCGCGGCCCGGCCTGCGCCGACCTCGTGAGCGCCTCCGGCCTGGCCCGCGTCGTGATCGGCTGCATGGACCCCGATCCGCGCACCGCAGGCTTGGGGATGCAGCGGATCCGCCAGGCCGGAATCGCCGCCGAATACCTCCCCTCATCCGCCTGCGAGCAAAGCCTGTCGGGCTATCTCGTCTCGAAGCGGCTGGGGCGGCCCGAGGTCACGCTCAAGCTCGCCATGTCGCTCGACGGCTGCCTTGCGCTGCAGTCGGGCGAAAGCCAGTGGATCACCGGTGCGCAGGCACGTGCACATACCCACGCCATGCGCGCCAGGGCCGATGCGATCCTCGTGGGCGGCGGCACCCTGCGTGCCGATGCCCCGCGTCTCGACGTGCGCCTGCCCGGCCTCGAACAGCGCAGCCCCGAGCGCTGGGTGCTGATCGGTGGCGACGCGCCCGAAGGCTGGCGCGCCCTGCCCTCGCCCGAAGCGATCGCGGACATGGATGGCGTACAGTACCTCTTCGTCGAAGGCGGCGCGGGGGCTGCTTCGTCCTTCCTGCGTGCCGGGCTGGTCGACCGCCTGCTGATCTACCGCGCGCCGATCCTGCTGGGCGGACGGCCTGCCGTCCGGGACTTCGGCCTCGGGTCGCTTGCTTCGGCTCATGGCCAGTGGCGAATTTGCGAGCGACGCCAGCTTGGCAGCGACACGCTCGAAGTCTACAGCCGCATCCCATGTTCACAGGAATAGTCACCGCCGTCGGCCAGATCCGCGAAACCCGCAAGACCGGGGACCTTCGCGCCGTCATCGCCTGCCCGTTCGATCCCGCCGGGATCGCGATGGGTGCCTCCATCGCCTGTTCGGGCGTCTGCCTGACCGTCGTCGACAAGGGCGGCGTCGCTGGCGATGCATGGTTTGCGGTCGACATTTCCGCCGAGTCCGTTGCCCGCACCGTGCCCGGCCGCTGGGAACAGGGTACCAGCCTCAACCTCGAGCCCGCGCTCAAGCTGGGTGACGAACTGGGTGGCCACATCGTGACCGGCCATGTCGACGGCGTCGGCAAGATCGTCTCGATAACGCCGGAGGGCGATTCGCGTCGCTTCGAGATCGAGGCATCCGCCGAACTTGCCCCCTTCATCGCGCCCAAGGGCTCGATCACCGTCGACGGCATTTCGCTGACGGTGAACGATGTCACCGACCAGCCCGACGGCACCTGCCACTTCACGCTCAACATTATCCCGCACACCGCCGAGGTCACGACCATCGGCGCGGCCAAGGCGGGGGATTGCGTGAACCTGGAGATCGACGTGCTCGCCCGCTACCTCAAGCGGATGCAGAGCCTGCGCGGCTGAACCTCAGGCCGACAGCGGCCCCTGCGCGAAACTCTCGCGGGTGATTTCGTAGATCACGTGATCGACCGTGACGCCGCAGCGTTCGTAGGAACGCATTCGGCCGGGCACGAGCCTGCCGCCGATATTCGCCATGGCCTTGCGGGAAATCGCGTTATCCGCGCCGACCTGGAAGATGGCGCGATCGTAATGCGCCAGCGCATGGACCAGCATCAGCCGCTTGAAATCGGCGTTATATCCTAGCCCCCAATAGGCGCGGGCAAGGAACGACCAGCCGATCTCGATCTCGCCCGGCGCTTCCGCTTCAGGCTCACCGAAGCGGGTCGATCCGATGATCGTTCCGCTTTCCGGCGCCAGCTTGTCGATGATCGCCAAGGCACCGCCGCTGGCAAGGGCTTCGTCGAAGAAAGCCCGGAACACGGGTTCCTGCCAGCGGTCGTGCGAGGGATGCCCGGCCCAGATCTCGCGATCGCAGGCCACGGCAAACAGCGCGTCCCAGTCGCCGGAGCGCAGGGGACGCAGCGTCAGCCGATCCCCTTGAAGGACCGGCTGACGATCCATCGTCAGGCCGTTACGTCCGCAACGGCAGCGATGAACTTGTCGATGTTGCCCTGAGTCAGGCCGGCCACGTTGATGCGGCCCGAACCGGCGAAGTAAATGCCATGCTTGTCGCGCATCGCCTGCACCTGCTCAGGGGTGAAGGGGATGATCGAGAACAGGCCGTTCTGTCCACCGATCGGCGTCAGGTCGACACCGCCGGTCTTTCCGGCAGCAGCCAGCTTCTCGCGCATCAGGCGCATGCGATCGCGCATTTCGTCGAGTTCGGCGAGCCACTGCTTGGTCAGCGCCTCGTCCTCGAGAATCAGGCGAACCGCGGCACCGCCATGATCCGGCGGCTGCGACCAGTTGGCACGGGCCAGGGCATGCGCGTTCGACATGATCTTGGGCAGGCCGTCCTTCTCGGCTGCCAGCACGTAGAGTGCGCCGACACGGTCACGATAGAGGCCGAAGTTCTTGTCGCACGAATAGCACACGATCGCCTCGGGCACCGATGCGATGACGCGGCGCAGGCCGTAGGCATCTTCTTCCATGCCGTTACCGAGCCCCTGGTAGGCAAGGTCGATGATCGGCAGGATGCCCTTGCCGGCGATGAGACCGACGATCTCGTCCCACTCGGCGTTCGAATAATCGATGCCGGTCGGGTTGTGGCAGCAGCCGTGCAGCAGAATCGCATCGCCCGGCTGGGCCTGTGCGATCGCACCGCGCACAGCGTCCATGTCGGTTTTGCCATCGGCATTGGCGTGGCCGAATTCGAAGACTTCGAGGTCGAGGTCGGCGCAGATCTGGTTGTGGTTCGGCCAGCTCGGCTTGCCGACGATGAGGCGGGTCACGCCGGCGCGCTTGGCCATCGCAATGGCAAGACGCAGCGAACCCGTGCCGCCGGGGGTTTGCATGCCTTCGATGCGGCCGTCCTGCGTCGGGTTCGCCTTGCCGAAAACATAGGGCATCAGCGCTTCGACGAAGCCCATGTCGCCCTCGGGGCCAAGGTAGGCCTTGGAGTCCTGCGTTTCGACGAGCTTCTTCTCAGCCGCCTTGATCGCACCGAAGACCGGGGTTTCCCCGTCACCAGTTCGGTAGACTCCGACGCCAAGATCGATCTTGTCGGCGCGCGGGTCCGAATTGTGGAGCTTGATCAGCGCAAGAAGCGCATCGGCGGGCTGTTGCTGAAGATTGTTTAGCATGGCGGGCGCGGCCTTACTCTCGCCCGGTAATGGAAGCAACAGGTGATCTGCGCGAAGCTGACCAACACTGCAACAACGGCAGAAAAAAGAAAGCCGGTGCGGCAAAAGTGTTACCTTGTGCCGCACCGGCTCCAGCCCACTCCCCATCCCAGACCCTTTGCGAGCCCCGGCCCCTCAGGTGCGAGAGGGGGCTCGGATGGGGAGCGGACCGATCCTTTAGAACCTTACCGATCCGGTCGGATCAGAAGGGCAGCCAACGCTGCTTGTGCGAGAACTTCATGTAACCGACGTTGGCACCAAGGCGCAGGCCCGCACCGGCACGGACCGGGATAAGGACGATATCGCCGCGGCGCAGGTAGCTGACGGTGAAGCCGCCGATCAGGTAGGCCTGTCCCTCGCCTGCGCCGAAGCGATGATAGAGATCCTCGGAGTCATAGAGGTTGTAGACGAGCACGAAGGCGTTGCCGGCGTTGGCCCCGGCATCGAAGCCGATCGAAGGTCCGGTCCAGTAGACCGGCTTTTCGCCTTCCACCTTGTGATAGAGCGTGCCTGAGCCATAGCGCAGGCCGATCGCGAGAGCGCCACCGGCCTCACGCCCGACGATGTAGCCGTTGGGCTCCCCCTGCTTGGCAAGCAGGTCCTTGATCACATCGGCGAGGCCCTTGGCGCCCTTGCCGAAGACGCCTTCGGCCGCGCCGATCAGGTCGTCCTCGTGGTAGGTTGTCGAATTGTCGGCAGCGGGCGTCGCAGACGCGGCCGGCGCTGCCATCTTGTCGGCATTCCAGTCCGAGACACTGCTGCTCGGCTCCATCGGCGTGCCGTTACCCGATGCGGCTGCGGCATCGTGCTGCGCGGGCAGCTCGCCGGTGGGGTCGGACGAGAAGGTGGTGTCGCCCCCCTTGAGGTCCCCATCGATCGCGGCGTCGGGATCGACGGTCGTCACTTGCGCCATGGCGGGCGAGAGCGGCGAGACGATGGCTAGAAAGGCCGCCGCGAGCGCGATCATCGATCGTGATGCACGCGCGCCAGCCCGTTTCGGAGCCTTAATCCGGCTCTGTTCGGTGATTGGCTTGCAGACTGACATGACTTTCCGATCCTCCCTCGCGGTACGGCGGTAAAACTGGCGCCGAAGCGCGGCAACATTGCGACATCGCACAAGAATCCACTGCTAGTGCCGCTGCAATGAACGGGCGATGGACCGAGTCGGTTTTGCGGCAGACCGAATCGCCAAGGCCCCGAATCGTCGCCAGCGAACTAATTTCACATTCGGCGCTCATCCCCCCTTGATGCCCCTGATCCCCCCAGCTATAGGGCCCGCCTGCGCCGCATCCGGAGACGTGGGTGAGTGGCTGAAACCAGTTCCCTGCTAAGGAACCGTACTCTATCAGGGTACCGAGGGTTCGAATCCCTCCGTCTCCGCCACTTCCCGTAGATTACTGCATCGAATCAGTAGTTTACAGGGCCGACGGCAGCCCCGCCCGACATTACGGCAAGACTGGTCTTCCCATGAGAGTCATGCGTTCCGGGCATGGGCTTTGGCAGCAAGATCATGGCTCAGGTCATGCCCTCGTTCGATCATTGACCGATCGCTCGAGGCAGCTCTCCATCCACCAGCGAAACGCTGAATTTATGGAATAAATGCATCCTGAACGCTCAGGATGGAGCAAGTGCACAAGCAAGGGGGGGGGGG
>NZ_CCBH010000194.1:0-11132 GCF_001368935.1 Novosphingobium sp. KN65.2 | reverse complement strand
CGGGCGTCGAGGTGCCCGCCATCGGTGCCTGGATCAACGGTATCGAAAGGTCGAGGCGCGAGATGAAGTCCATGGACGCCTTGCCTGGGCTCAGGACTCTCCTGCGGCCTCGCTCTGCAGTTGGCAGTAGTTCTGGATGCCCATGCGTTCGATCATGTCGAACTGCTTCTCCAGCCAATCCACGTGCTCTTCCTCGCTTTCGAGGATGCGCTCGAAGACTTCGCGGCTGACATAGTCGCGCACCGCTTCACAGTGGGCGATCGCTTCCTTGAGGAGCGGAATGGCATCGTGTTCGAGAGCGAGGTCCGCCTTGAGGATTTCCTCGACGTTCTCACCGACGCGCAGCTTGCCCAGCGCCTGAAAATTGGGAAGGCCATCGAGGAACAGGATGCGATCGGCCAGCACGTCGGCGTGCTTCATCTCGTCGATCGATTCGTGGCGCTCGTAGGCGGCAAGCTTCTTGATGCCCCAGTTGTCCAGCATCCGGTAGTGGAGCCAGTACTGGTTAATGGCGGTCAGCTCGTTGAAAAGAGCCTTGTTCAGAAAATCAATGACTTGTGGGTCGCCCTTCATCGCGCGTGCTCCTTTTCAACCGAGCCGCGAATATGGGCGCAGGGCTTCGGCCTGACAAGGCCGGTGGGCGCAGAATCAATGGCCTAATTCAATGGTGGACGAGAGAAACCGACAGATCGCAGCCGACTTCGTCGGCGATGATCTCTTCCGCTTCCTCAAGGCACTGGCGGCACTGCGGCGTGCGGCCCATGGCAGCGTAGAGCGTCTCGGCATTGCCCTGACAGCAGCGCGCGGCCGCCCTCAGGTCCGTTTCCTTAATCGCATTGCAGATGCAGACATACATAAGCGAATCCTCTTGTCTGCCATCATACGCAAATGAGAATGGATCGCAATATCAATTTAAAATCGCGGAATTCCGACGATTATCCAGTAGCTTGCGCATGACGAGCGAGCGCCAGAGCCATTCCAGCGGCCCCCGGCGGCAGTGGCCCAGCCACGGTTCGCTCCATGCCAGCATGAGCGTCCAGCCCAGCGCCACGAACAGCCATTGCCCGGCTGGTCCGACCCGGCCGAACAGATCGAAACCCCATCCGTAGAAGATCGCCGTCATCACCACGCTTGTGCAAATGTAATTGCTGAAGGCCATGCGACCGGCGGCGATCAGGCGCTGTCCGATTCGCGTTCGGGCAAGTGCAGGCGCGGCAAGCACGAGAATGGCGGCGTAGCCGATGGCGGTCAGGACATGCGGCACGACGAGTCCGTGGGAGATCATCATGTACATGGCGATGGGCGGGAAGTGGCGCGGCCAGGCCCAGTTCAATGCGGCCAGGGTCAGGACCAGTCCCGCGAAGGTGCAGAAAGTGGCGACGGCTTTCATGCGCCTGGTCGGCCAGGTCCCTGCGAAGAAGCCGTGGCGGTGCAGGACCATGCCCAGCATCATCAATGGAAGGATTTCTCCATAAGTGCTGCTGGCCATGGTGAAGAGCCAGAAGGGATCGTCGTGCAGCTTGGCGGTTACGATGTCGAGATAGGAGGAGGTATATAAGGCCAGTTCACGCGCGCTTTCGTCCCAGTAGAGATCGAGCCGCGCGGTGACCGATTGTTGCTGCGCTAACGTGGCTGTGCCTAGACGGACCGCTTCCTCGGCATGGACGATGGGCAGTGCGGCCATGATTGCCCAGACATGCGTGCTGGCGAGAATGGCAAGCGCGAGGATCAGTGTCAGGCGCGTCGAAAGCTGGCGGGTCAGCAGCGCGACGATGCCGCAGGCGGCATAGACGAACAGGATATCGCCCCACCAGAGCAGCAGGTAATGCAGCGTTCCGAAGAGCATCAGCCATGACAGGCGGCGAACCTGCAGGAGTTCGCCGTCGCTGCCGTTTTTCTCGGCCCTCTCGCAGAAGAGGGATAGGCTGGCCCCGAACAGGATCGCGAAGAGTGCACGCATCTTGCCTTCGAAGAAGACGAAACCGAAAGCCCAGGCCGCCTCGTCCGCAAGGCTGGCCTGATGCGGCAGGCTGGGGGTGATCGTATTGATGCTGGGGCCGGCGAAACCGGCGATATTGATGGCAAGGATGCCTAGAACCGCGGCGCCGCGAATGAGATCCAGCGTGACGAGACGCTCGGCGCTGCCTGCGATCGCCTTGGGCGACTGCAAGGCGAGTGCTGCGTCGATCAGTTCCTCACGGGGAGGCAGGTGAAGCCGCCCGCCGATAGTCTCGAGCAGGCGGCATCCGCTTCGTTCTTCGAGGCAAAGCCGCCGGCCTGCAGCTTGGTCAGCCTGCCTTCGGGGGCGAGGATCTTGCCATGTCCGACAAGTTCAGGGCGCTTGCTGACCTTTGCCCAGAGCCGTTCGGCATTGCCGGCTACGCCGAACGCGCCAAGTTGGACCCGCCATGGACCGCTGGTGTTGGGCACACCTGTCGGGGTGGGCCTTGCGGCCTCGACAGGCTTCTTCGGAGCCGGGTTCGCAAGGATCTTCGCTTTCGTGGTGGCCGGGGAAGGTGTGCCGGGTGCTGGAACGCTTTTGGGCGTGTAGTCGGCCCCGGCGGTTGCCGGGCTGGCGCTGCCGGTCGCGCGGACGGCTTCGGCTACGGCGTTTTCGGCAGTGACGATCTGCGGCGCGCGCACGCTGTCGGTTCGGGTGGCGGAGGGCAGGGTGCCATTGCCCAGTTCGGCAGTCGCGGTTTCCCGCTCCCGCGTGGCCTGAGCGTCGGCGGCGATGCGAGAAGCAAGCGCAACGCTCTTCTGCCGGTCCGCCAGCGGGATGTGCTCGTCCATCTGCTTCAGCGCATTGGTCGCCTGTTGCAGGCCGGCCTGCTGTGCAAGGCTGACGAGGGCATAGGCGCGCACCCAGTCCTTGGCGACGTGGTCTCCGTTGAAGTGTGCCACGCCGATGATGTACTGCGCCCGCGGATCGCCGCGCGCGGCAGAGGCTTCGAGATAGGGCATGGCCATGGCCCGTTCGCCATCCTGGAACAGCAGCAATCCGTAGATGTCCGCGGCCTGCACATGGCCTTGGGCAGCGGCCTTGCCGTATAGATCCTTGGCCTTGGCAATGTCTTCCGGCACGCCCCGGCCCATCTTGTAAGCCTGGGCGAGGTTGAACTGCGCATCCGGATCACCGGTGGCCGCCAACGGTTTCCACTCCCTCACGGCAGCAGCGTAGTCGCCCGCGGTCCACGCGTCGACTCCTGCTTTCACGTCAGCGAAGGCCGGCGTGGGCACGAGCGGGAGCAGAGTCGCGCAAAGGCCCAGATTGCGGAAAAATCGGAGAAATTTCTTCACAGCGAAAATTACTCGTTGATTGCCGCCAGGTTCCGCAATGGTAAGCGAAACTACGGTGCAGGTACCAGTCTTCAGATCGAGGCAGCGCCGATTTGCACTGTCCGGTTTCCTAAACGGGAATGGTGAAGGGTATCTTTCCGAAGCCCGAAAAACCGCATGACTGGGCGAAATCGGGCCCCGAGGCCGGTACGGCGTTGATTAACCGGAAATTAGGACCGATCTGCGATCCCACCTCTCGAGACTTTTACTGCGTATCGCAACTTCTCGGGGGACTTTGATTTGCGAGTACTGGCTTTGGCATCGCAGAAGGGCGGTTCCGGCAAGACCACGCTTTCGGGGCATCTTGCCGTTCAGGCCCAACGCGCCGGCGCTGGCCCGGTCGTCCTGATCGACATCGATCCGCAGGGGTCGCTGGCCGATTGGTGGAACGAACGTGAAGCCGAGTTTCCGGCCTTCGCCCAGACGACAGTCGCCCGCCTTGCGAGCGACCTGCAGGTCCTGCGCCAGCAGGGCTTCAAGCTCGCCGTGATCGACACGCCGCCGGCCATCACCATGGCCATCCAGAGCGTGATCTCGGTTGCCGAACTGATCGTCGTTCCGACCCGACCCAGCCCGCACGACCTGCGTGCCGTTGGTGCAACCGTCGACTTGTGCGAACGTTCGGGCAAGCCGCTGATCTTCGTGGTCAACGCGGCAACGCCCAAGGCGCGCATCACGGCAGAGGCCGCCGTCGCCCTTTCGCAGCACGGTACGGTTGCGCCGGTCACGCTGCACCAGCGTACGGACTTTGCGGCTTCGATGATCGATGGCCGCACGGTGATGGAAGTCGATCCCAATGGTCGCTCCTCGCAGGAAGTCACGGCCTTGTGGAACTACGTGGCCGACCGCCTGGAAAAGAACTTCCGCCGCACGGTCTTCTCCGCCCCGGCCAGCGCGCCGATGATCCAGGGCAACCATCGCCCGGTCGGTGGCTTCGGTCGCCGCGTGGCCGGTTCCTGAGGGGAGAGAAGGCATGAGCGAGCCCCGCGATTTCGCCTCGCTCTCGCCGAGGCTTCTTGCCCGCAAGGGCGGTGCCCGGCCGGCGATGCGTCCGCAGGACACCTCCAGGTTCACGGCAGGCGGAATCCCGATCGATCCGCGCAAGATGGACGACTTGGGCTGGAATGATTTCGGTCACGCCCATGGCGGCGAGGATAACGTGGCCCAAGCGCCTGCGCCAAGGCCGGAAAACCGTTTCAGCGCCAATCGTCCGGTCATGGCTCGTCCTGAACAGGCACCGGCGAGGAGCGCGAACGACGCAGGCAACGGACATGAAGTGCCCGAAGTGCTGCGCCAGATCGAACAGCTCGCCAACCGCATGCAACGCAGCGAACCGCCGGCACGGACTTTGCCGGAGGGTCGCCGCGCCGCTTTCACCCTGCGTCTCGATGCGGAACGGCATTTCCGTCTCAAGATGGCCGGCGTGGTTCTCAACCGCAGCGCGCAGGTCCTCGTGACCGAGGCGCTCGACAAGTATCTTTCTGAAATGCCGGAGCTGTTCGCGCTGACCGGCACTGCGCGCAAGCCTAGCTGAAGCAGGCAGAGGGGGGCAGAACAATGCGAGGTTTCGAAAACCGGACCCGGACGACTGGGCTTGCCGTATGCTCGGCAATGGCGGTTGTCATGCTTTCGGGCTGCGCCGGCCAGTCGCCGTTTGCATCGAGCGCCAGTGCGCCTGTGGCGCGCGGCCTCAACGACGCTGGTTCCGGAGCCGCGGTGGCGCGTGCCGAAAAGCGCGTCGCCCGTTCGCCCGAAAGCGCGTCCGCGCGCACCGAACTGGCGCAGGCTTACCTTTCGGCGGGACGTTTCGACTCGGCTGCGACCACGTTCGAGGATGCCGTCACGCTGGGCGGGGATAACGCCCGCATTGGTCTCGGTATGGCGCTGGCCTACATCGGCGCAGGCCGCAATGCCGAGGCGATCTCGGTTCTGGGCCGCTGGCGCAACGATATTCCGGCAAGCGACTTCGGCCTTGCCCTTGCCCTCGCCGGACAGCCCGAAATGGGCGTCGCCGTGCTGACCGACGCGGTTCGCAGCGAGGACGACAACAACGTCAAGACCCGGCAGAACCTCGCCTATGCCTATGCCCTTCAGGGACAGTGGATGCAGGCGCGGTTGATCGCGGGGCAGGATGTTCCGGCAGACCAGCTCGATGCGCGTCTGAGCGATTGGGCTTCGAAGGCCCGCCCCGATGCGTCGCGAGCCCGCGTCGCCGGCCTGCTTGGCGCACCGCTGCGCGCAGACCCGGGGCAGCCAACCGCGCTGGCACTGGGCAACAAGGAAGATGCAGCCCGGCTTGCACGTACCGATATTCCGACTCCTGCCTTTGGTCAGGCGCCCGCCGGTGAACTGCCGCCGGTGAAGACGGGCGAGAGCTTCTGGGGTGGTTCCGATCAGGCCGATCCGGCTCCGGCACCGGCCGCGCGTCCGGTTGAGCGGGCTTCGCTTGCTGCCGTCAACGAGGTTGTCGAACAACACGTCGAGACTGGGCCCTCCAACCGTTTCGTTGCCAAGCCGGTGATTCAGAAGGTCGCCAAGAGCGAAAGCAATTTCCAGGCGACTTTCGAACGGATGTCGACCGAGAAGATCGCCCAGCCCGAAAAGGCCAAGTCGAGCCGGACCGAAATCCAGACCCATCTCGTGCAACTGGGATCGTTCCAGTCTCGCGAAGGGGCCGAGCGAGCCTGGGGCATCTTCGTGAAGCGCAATCCTTCACTGAAAGATCACACCATGCGCATCACCGAAGCCGTCGTGAACGGCGCGCGCTATTACCGCGTGGCCGCTGAAGGCTTCGACCGGGCATCGGCGCATTCGCTGTGCTCTTCGGTCAGGAACCGCGGTGACGGTTGCCTGGCCTATTCCGAATCGCAATCGCTGCCCGGCGCCCTGCCGAAGGGCGGCGCCGTAGGAGCCCCGCTGCGCGCGCGGCGCTGAAGTCTCCTACCCAAACAGTTCCATGTGAACCTTGCAGGCCTTCGTCTTCGGACGAAGGCCTCTTTTTTTGCCCCGCTCGCCTGCCGGCGGCAGGCGATAGCGCAGGCATCCATTTTTTTCAGATGGGGGCTTGGATGGCCTTAGGCGGAGGGCTTCTTTGCCTTTACGGCAACGCCGCCCTTGAACAGCGCCAGTACACGGCCCTGCATCGGTTGCTTGTCGAACGGGGTATTGCCTGCCGCGGCCGCCATTTCGTCCGAATCGACGATCCATGGACGGTCCGGGTCGATCACGGCGATGTCCGCTTCCATGCCCTCGGCAAGGCGTCCGGCATCGACGCCCAGCAGTTTTGCGGGATTGGCGGACAGCAGCTCGAAAGCCCGGTTCATAGAGATCACGCCGTCGCGAACGAGCGTCATCGTCAGCGGCAGGAGCGTCTCCGAACCGGCCATGCCCGGCGCCGAATCGGTATAGGGCAGGCGCTTGTCCTCGGGACCGCGCGGATCGTGGCCCGAACCGATCATGTCGATGGTGCCGTCGGCAATGGCGGCGATCACGGCCTTGCGATCATCCTCGGAGCGCAGCGGCGGCGAGAGATGCGCGAAAGTCCGGAAGTTCGCGAGGGCCAGGTCCGAAAGCATGAAATAGGCCGGGCTGACGCCTGCGGTGACTTTCGCACCGCGATCCTTGGCACGGCGCACGAGGTCGAGGCCGGCTGCCGTTGTCACCTTGCGGAAGTGGATCTTTGCGCCGGCCAGTTCGGCCAGGGCGATGTCGCGTGCGATTGCCAGGGCTTCGGCTTCGGCAGGAGCGCTGGGCAGGCCGAGGCGCGTCGCCATTTCGCCGGCGGTCGCGACGGCCTTGCCGACGAGGCCGGAGTCCTCGGCGTGGGTCACCACGACCATGTCGAGCATGCCGGCATACTGGAGCAGGCGCAGCATCGTGCCCGAATCGCGGATCCAGCTGCGCCCCGTGGCGACGGCGCGCGCGCCGGCGTCACGCATCAGGGCGATCTCGGCCAGCGATTCGCCTTCGAGGTTCTTGGTCGCGGCCGCGAGGGGGTGGACCCAGAAATCCGGTTTGCCCGATTGCGCGGCGAAGCGCACCCGCGCCGGCACGTCGAGCGGCGGGTCCTGATCGGGCATCAGCGCCGCGCGGGTGACTCCGCCAAAGTGGAACGCGGGCTTGTCGATCGAGAAGACCGCAAGGTCGACAAGCCCGGGTGTGACCAGCTTGCCGCGCGCTTCGTGAACCACGTCGCCCGCCTGCGGGGAGACATCGCCAATAGCGGTGATGAAGCCGCCTTCGCAGCGGATATTGCCGGCCTCGATCCGCCCGTCGGGAAGGACCAGCTTGCCGCCGGTGACGGTCAGGGGTGCGTGTATGCTCATGCCCAGCCCTCCAGTCCGCGCGCTTTTCGGGTCAGCACGTCGAGGCAGGCCATGCGAATCGCCACGCCCATTTCGACCTGTGTGGTGATGAGCGAACGGTCGACGAGGTCGGCGACATTGCTGTCGATCTCGATGCCGCGATTCATCGGGCCCGGGTGCATGACGAGGGCATTGCTTTCTGCCTTGGCGAGGCGCTCCAGCGAAAGGCCGTAGAGGTGGCGGTATTCGCGCGGGGAGGGGATGAACTGGCCCTGCATGCGCTCCATCTGGAGGCGCAGCATCATGACTACGTCGGCGTTGCGCAGGGCCGCATCGAAATCGTGGAAGACCTGGACGTTCATCCGTTCGATGTCGGCAGGCATCAGGGCCGGGGGCGCGCAGACCCGCACTTCGGCACCGAGCGAGGTGAGACACAGGATGTTCGAGCGGGCGACTCGGCTGTGCAGGATGTCGCCGCAGATGGTGACGCGCAGGCCATTGAAGGCGCGCTTGGCCTGGCGAATCGTCAGCGCGTCGAGCAGGGCCTGCGTGGGATGCTCGTGCTGGCCGTCACCGGCGTTGATGACGGGGCAGTCCACCTTGTCCGCGATCAGCTGGACTGCGCCCGAGCTGCCGTGGCGGATTGCGATGGCATCTGCGCGCATGGCATTGAGCGTCATCGCCGTGTCGATCAGGGTTTCGCCCTTCTTCACGCTCGATGTCGCCACGGCCATGTTGACGACGTCGGCGCCCAGACGCTTGCCCGCGATCTCGAAGCTGAGCAGCGTGCGCGTCGAGTTCTCGAAGAAGGCGTTGATGATCGTCAGGCCGGAGAGCAGGTCCCGCCGCTTCTGGGCGTGGCGGTTCAACTCCACCCACTGCTGCGCCTCGTCGAGGAGGAACATGATCTCATGCGGGGCGAGGCCCGCGATGCCTACGAGGCCGCGGTGCGGGAAGGCGGCGCTGCCTTCCGGGTAAGTGAATTCTGGCGATGTCATTGAAGACGATGCCTTAGGCATGCCTGCTCCCCGGCTCAAGCCGATTCGACCCGGCGATGCACGATGTCCCCAGCCACTGCTTTGCACTGCGCCCCGGCGCAGGTATGGGTGCCGGCGGAAAGGCAGGTAATTTCATGCAATTCGCGCGCAAGGTCTGGAAGCTGCTGGTAGCCTTCAAGGATGCACTGGCCCTGCTTTTCCTGCTGCTGTTTTTCGGGCTGATCTATGGTGCGCTGGCGTCGCGACCGACGCCGGGGCGCGTCGTCGATGGCGCGCTGCTGCTCGATCTCGATGGAGTCGTCGTCGAGGAGCGCAGTGAGGTCAGCCCCTTGCGGCTCCTGCTGTCCGCCGAGGCCCCGGCCGGTGAATATCAGGCCCGCGACGTCGAACGGGCCCTGCGCGGCGCTGTCAGGGACGGTCACGTCAAGGCCGTGGTGTTGGACCTCTCCCGCTTTTTAGGCGGCGGCATGGTTCACATGCAGGAAATCGGCAAGGCGCTCGACGCGGTGCGCGCGGCCGGAAAGCCGGTGCTGACGTTCGCCAATGCCTATGCCGATGACGGAGTGCTGCTCGCGGCCCACGCCAGCGAAGTCTGGGTCGATCCGATGGGCGGGGCCTTCGTGGCCGGGCCCGGCGGCACCCAGACCTATTACAAGGGCCTGTTCGACCGCTTCAAGGTAAACGCCCACGTCTACCGCGCCGGAACCTATAAGAGTTACGTCGAGCCCTACATCCGCAGCGACATGTCGCCTGCCGCACGCGAAGCCAGCGAAGATCTCTATGGCTCGATCTGGGCGACGTGGAAGGCCGACGTGAAGAAGGTGCGTCCCAAGTCGAAGGTAGAGCAGGTGGCCGGTGATCCCATGGCTTGGGTCGAAGCTTCGAAGGGGGATTTCGCGCAAGGGGCCAAGTCCGCCGGCATTGTCGACCGCATCGGCGACAAGACCGAATTCGAAAGGCGCGTTGCCGAAATCGCCGGCGATGGGCCGGGCGGCGATGGTCCCGCCTATGCCCATACCCGTCTCGACACATGGCTGGCGGCGAATCCCGCCAAGGCAGAGGGCGCCAGCATCGGTGTCATCACCATTGCCGGGGAGATCGTCGATGGCGAGGCCGGGCCGGGCAAGGCCGGGGGCGACCGCATCGCCAAGTTGCTCGACGACAACATCGACGAGGGCTTCAAGGCGCTTGTCGTGCGAGTCGATTCGCCGGGCGGCTCGGTCATGGCGGCAGAGCGTATCCGCCGTGCCATCGAGCGCTACAAGGCACGCAAGATCCCGGTTGTGGTCTCGATGGCCAACATGGCCGCGAGCGGCGGCTACTGGGTGTCCACGCCGGCAGAGCGGATCTTCGCCGAGCCGGGAACTGTTACCGGCTCGATCGGCGTCTTTGCTGTCGTCACCAGCTTCGAGAAGACGCTGGCCGACTTCGGGGTAACCAGCGACGGTGTGCGCACGACGCCGCTATCCGGGCAGCCCGACATCCTCGGCGGCTTCACGCCCGAGGTGGAGCACATGCTCCAGGCATCGGTCGACAACATCTACGGCAAGTTTCTTGGAGTCGTTGCAAAGTCGCGCAAGACCACGCCGGAACGGATCGACCGGGTCGCACAGGGGCGCGTCTGGCCGGGGGCCGAAGCGAAGGAGCTGGGGCTGGTCGACGAGATGGGAAATCTCGACGTCGCACTGGCCTATGCGGCAAAGCAGGGCGGGGTAGGCAACGGAAAGTGGCACGCGCAGTACCTCGGCGCGAAGGAAGGCCGTTTCGAATCGATGTTGCGCAGCATGCTCGCCGGACCCGGCGACGGTGAAGCGGTCTATGACCTGACCGGCCTTGTCGCCGCGCGTCAGGAGGCCCAGACAAGGCGGATCGCAGCGCAATTCGCCAACCTCATGGGAAGTCGCGGCGCGCAGGCCTATTGCCTCGATTGCCCCGACCTGCCGGCGATCGGCGATCCCCGCGAAGCGGGCAACGGGCTGTCGCTGGCGGCCAGGCTGGCGGCTCTCGCAGGGCTGAAATAGGCCCGGTTCCGGGCCGCTCAGGCGGGGTTCATTCCTGCGGCGGCATTTCTTCGGGGCCGACGTCCGGCTGGTCGAAATCCGGCGAGTAGGGCGGGGCTTCCGCAGGCTGGCCGGGGTCGTTGGGTTCTGCCGGCGGAACCGGGGTTTCGGGCGGATTGTTCGCGGGGACGTCCCCGGGCTGCGTCGCCATGGATACCTCTCTCGTGCTGTTCGAACCCAACGTGGGGCCGAACGGATCGCCCTGCAAGGGATCATGACGAGTCGCGACGCTTGCCCTTTTCCGCGCGTGCTTATAAGGGCACGTCCCTTGAGTTTCAGGCTTCATCCGAATGCGGGCGTGGCGGAACTGGTAGACGCGCTGGTTTTAGGTACCAGTATCGAAAGATGTGGGGGTTCGAGTCCCTTCGCCCGCACCAGTTTCGCCGCGGTGAGAGGATGAAGCGAGAGAGTCGGGGGGGGGGGGGGGCCCA